>JANQXJ010000094.1 GCA_030729445.1 Limnohabitans sp.
GGTGAGCGAGGTGTAAAAAGACATGCTGGATGGCTCCTGTTGGAATGGGGGTGTTGGGGGCGGCTGTTTAGATACCGACGCGCTTGACGTCGGTCAGCAGCATGGTTTTGCCGCCGTCGACTTCGACGCTGACGCTGCCATCACTCGGGTTGCTGGAGATGGCTTTGACGGTGGACAAGGTGCTGACGGGGACTGTGGCAGTTTGGCCATTGACCACGGCGGTGGCGCTCATGCTGTAAAGGCCGCTGGGGGCGTTGTTGCCTGCCGTGTCTTTGCCATCCCAAGTGAACGGGGTGGTGCCTGGCAATTGGGGGCCTGCCGTCAGCTCGCGAACCAGACGGCCTTGGCTGTCAAAGATGCTCACTTGTATGCCGTTGGCCCCTGAAGGCAGGTCGATGCTGGCATCGATGGCACCACCGGCTGCCAATTGGGTGGGCGTGTCGGTCACGGCCACTTTTTTGCCGATGAGCGACGCGCTGCCGAGCATGCGTTCGCCCGACATGGAGGTGACAAAAGTGTCCAGCGATGACTGCATATTGGTCAAGGCTTCGAGCTGCGAGAACTGCGCCAACTGGGCCACGAAGGCCTCGTTCTTCACAGGTTCCAGCGGGTTCTGGTTTTGCAGTTGCGCCGTGAACAAGGTCAGGAACTCCTGCTTGCCCATGTCTTCGTTGGTTTTCTTGGCCGCGTCTTTCACGTCCTCGTAGCGAGCGACGTTCTTGAGCAGACTGGACGATGTCACGTTGGTGGTGGCCATGGGGTGCTTTCAGGTCAGGCCTTGGAGATGTCCAGCGTGCGCATCATGAGTTGACGCGCCGTGTTGATCACTTCGACGTTGTTTTGGTAGGAGCGAGCCGCGGCCATCATCTCGACCATCTCGGTGACTTCGCTCACGTTGGATTGGTAGACATAACCGTCTTTGTCGGCCAAGGGGTTCCTGGGGTCAGACACACGCCGTGGGGGGGCGGCGTCATCGGCCATGCGGTCCACCTTCACGCCGCCCACGTAGGGGGCGCCGTTGTGGGTCATTTGCTCATCGATCAGGGCCTTGAATACGGGGCGTTTGGCACGAAAAGCGTCCTGTTCGGTGGTGGACACGGTGCCCGCGTTGGCCAAGTTGGAAGCGGTGGCGTTCATGCGGGTGAGCTGCGCGTTCAGCGCCGTGCCTGCAATGCCAAAAATATTGTCCATGGCCATGATCAGTCTCCCCTCAAGGCTTTGCGCACGCTGCTGACTCGGCTTTCAAGGAAGTTCAGCGTGGCTTGATAGTCGGCGGCGGCTTTACCGTATTGGGCTTGTTCCACGCTCATTTCAACGGTGTTGCCGTCAAAAGCGGTGTTGAATGGGGTGCGGTAACGCATGCCGTCGGCGTCAATCCCTTGACCCACGGCAAAGTGGCCTTGGCTCGTGGTCTTCATGGCGCTGTCTTGGAGTTGGGTTTCTTTCATCACGGCCTTGAAGTCGATGTCCCGTGCTTTGTAGTGCGGGGTGTCCGCGTTGGCGATGTTTTGCGCCAACACTTCCAGGCGACGGCTTTTGACTTGCAAAGCTTGTTCGTGCACGCCGAGTGCTTGGTTCAACAAATTCATCTGGACTCCTGTGGTCACGGGTTCGAAGATCAAGGTCGTCAACTTTTTGACGAGAGGGGCTCAAGTTGAGCGCCTTGTGGTCGATATCAGCAAAAGCCGTGCCAATCGAATCTGAATCCTTTGGGGCTAAGCCCCCATGCTTGAATGGGTGAGAGCGGCAAATTGCCGTCAGCGGCAATGGCCTGCGGCCAAGATTTGCCGCTCTTCAGCGCAAAGTGGTGGGCAGCGTGTTGGCCACTTCGTCATAAAGACGGGTCATGGCGCCTTTTGCCACGGCGCCGATCACGGGTGTGGCAGCGGCACGAGCCGCTTGGGGCAGCAGGGCGTTGGTCAAGTTGTGCAGGCCAGCCAAGATGGAGTTGCGTGTGATGGGGCCGCGCGTGTCTTGCCCTACATGCAGGTAGCGAGCCTGTGGCCCGGCAATGGGCAAAGGTGCGTCGGGCCGGGTTTCTTGACGGGCAGCTGGCGTGAGTACCGTCAGGTACAAATCGTCCAATCCAATGGGTGGCCCTTTGACGCTCAGTCCGGCTTGTGAGAAGTAGCGGTCCACCAAGTCCAGTTGTTGTAACAATCCCATGCCCAAAATGGCCCGGGGGTTGTCTTTGAAGCCCACCGAGGCAGCCCCGCGGTTGGGGCCATCACAAAACTGGATGATGCCGTGGCAGTTGCCATTGCTGGCTTGGGGGTTCATGCCACCGCTCTCCATGAGGCTCAAACGGGCAAAGTCATCGGGCTGGAAGTTGTAACGGTCGGCCAGGGCGAGGATCCTGTCCTTGACGGCGGCCGCTTCATGGGCTGGCACAAATCCTTTCGCGACAGCCCGCTCCAAGGTTTTGTCCAGCACGGCGTGTTGGCCCTGAACGCCTTGACTGTCGGCCCAGATGGTCGGTCGGCTGGCCAGGGCGTTGGCCGTTGAGGCGGCGGGCGCGGCCAGTTGCGTCACCGACTGCGACTTGTGCGGGGCCAACTCCAGTGGTCCGGGTGCTTCAGATCGGGCCAATGCAGGCATTCGGAGGCTCGAGAAATCGATTTTTTGACCCGTGAGGATGAGGTCGGGGTTGTCAATCTGGTTGCGTGCGGCCACTTGGTGTGCCAAACGCATGGCTTGCTGCTCGCTGATGGGTTGTTGGTTTTGCCGGTAATGGGCCTTGACCAGTCCAATCAAGGTGTCACCTTCTTGCGCTTGGACCACAGCGGCGCGAGGCGAAACATCGGCCAGCAGCTGTCCAAAAGCGCCCGAGCGGCCTGAAGCGGGCAGCAGCGCACCGCTGCCCGATGGGGCAGGGGTGCTCAGCGCGGGCAGGCTGGGCAGAGGAGGTAACAGAGCACTCATTGGGCTAGGTGTTGTCTAAGCTGGTCTCGTTTTTGCTTGGTATGTGGAAATCAAGAACGCTGTCAAAACTTCCACACCTATGAAACCTTCCATGCAAATGCTGTGCCGACTTCTGGACCAGGTCACGATCCGTGTCATCTGGTTCGGGGCGATGTTTGGATTGATCAGCGGGTCGGCCTTGGCCGTGTCTGCGGCCTCACCTGCGGTGGCCCTGCAAAAAGCGGTGGTCGATTGGGTGGCGCAAACCCAATCGGTGGCCGCCGAATCGGTGGTGCTGGCCCCATTGGACTCACGCTTGCAGGTCAAGGCCTGTACCCGCCCTTTGTTGATGGACCTGCCTTTTGCCAGCCCAGACACCATCCGGGTGCGATGCGCCCAACCCGCTTGGCAGCTTTATGTGCGCGTGTCCGTGACGGGGCGCGTAGCCTTGCCTGGACCTGCCAAGAGCGAGCCCGCTCCGGTTGAAAAGCGCCAGGTTTTGGTGGCGGCCGTTCCCTTACAGCGGGGTATGCGCTTGACGGCCGCTCATGTTCGTCTGGCTGAGGTCGATGCCACTAACATGCCCATGAATGTTCTTGAGCAGGTTTCTCAGGTGCTGCATGCCGAGGTGGTTCGTGATGTGCGCCCAGAAACTCCGCTGCGCAGTCAGGACATTCGACCTACTTTGTTGGTCAAAAGGGGGCAGATGGTGTTGATGTCGATCGGGCAAGCCCAAGGCTTTCAGATCTCGGCTCGGGTGGAGGCCATGCAAGATGGTCGCTATGGCGAGCAGATCAAGCTCAAAAACCGCGATTCTGGTCGTATGCTCACAGGATTGGTCAAAGGCCCGAATCAGGTCCATGGCCTTTAAAATTCCGGATGATGAAATTTTTAAAAATCATCACTTTTTAGGCTCAAGTTCTAGAATCAGCTGTCGATTCTGATTACGAGCGAGGTCTCAGCTCATTGACCAGAGACCAGAAAAGAGAACCATCATGACTGATCCCATCTCTAGTTTTCGCCGAGTTGCACAAATGGACTCGTCCAATCGCCAAGCGGCTGCGAAGGCTCAGGAGCGAGCGTCCAATAGCGGGCCCGAAACCCTGACACCAGTGCAGGCGCCCCAGACCGACGAAGTCAAACTGAGCGCAGTGGCGCAGCAAGCCATGCAAGAGCCGGAGTTTGACCGAGCCAAAGTCGAAGCGATCAAAACCGCCATTCAGCAGGGCCAATACCCTATGGATTCACGCCGTATTGCTGAAAGCTTCCTGGCCATTGAAAAAATGATCAAGGAATGAACAAGGCATGAGCCTCAGCCCTTCGACTCCCGCGAATCCAGCCCACGACGGCACCTTGGACGCTGTGCTTGCCGCTGCGCCGCAGGACACAACACGTTTGGTTGAGCTGTTGGCGCAAGAATTCGAAGTGTTGAAAAAACGCGATATGGCGGGTTTTGAGGCTGTGCAGGACGAAAGAAATCAGCTTTTAGAACGGTTGGCCCAAGTCGCCCGCTGGGCTGCAGCCCAAGAAACAGTTCCCGTTCAGTGGCAAAACCTGCAAGCTCAGCTGCAGCAATGCAAACAAGACCATCTGCGCAACATGCAGTTGTTGCAACGTCAGTTGCAGGCCGTCCAGGGCGCATTGCAAGCCCTCCAAGGCGAGTCAGCGGCTACCGTTGACCTTTATGACCGTCTCGGTCAAGTCTCTCGCCGCCACAAAGCCAGCCCTTATTTTGATGCTTGAGCAGCTGCTCCACCGGGCCAGGTTGGGCCGAGACTTGAGCTGACTCACTTGGCAACGCGGCCAGCTGGAGTGCCCCAAGGTGTGATGGCCACTGCCCCTGCCGTCACCACCCCGTAGACCACCATGGCCCAAGCTACCAAATCATAAAAATCGCCCGCCGTGCCTTGGTGTTGCGCCAACCACCAGCCCGCCCCCGCCACCATCACCAGCCGCACCGTGCCGGCCAGCACCGGCCCAATGACTTGGCCTGCGCCTTGTGATGCGAAATACAGCGTCAGGCCCAGCCCAAAGAAAGGGAAGGCCGGTCCGGCCGTCACCAGGTATTGCCGCGCAAATGTCAGAACGGTCTCGTCTTGGGTGAACAGGCGTGCCCACACATCTGGGGCCAGGGTGACCACCGCCCCGATCACCCCCAGGTTCAGGGCCGACAGACCCGCGGCCACCCAGGCCACGCGCCGCGCCCGCGCCACCTGGCCCGCGCCCATGGCCATGCCCACCATAGGCACGGCGGCCACGCCAATACCAAAGGCGATGGGAATCAGCAAAAACTCCAGCCGCTGGCCGATGCCATAGCCGGCCAGAGCCTCGGTGCCCAGCTGCGCCAGCAGGCCGGTAAAAATCAGGATCGCCAGCACCGACTGCACGGGTGACAAACAGGCCACGGCCCCGACCCTCAAGATGTCGGCCAACAAGCTGCGCTGAATCACAAAGCCTCGCAGGTACAGCGTCAAACGACCTTGGCTGCGCACGAGGTACCACAGGAAATACAGCACGCCTGCGGCTGTGGCCAAGATGTGGCCCAGGGCCACCCCCACCATGCCCAGGGCAGGCACTGGACCTGCCCCCAGCGACAGCGCACCGCTCAGCGCGATTTGTAGAACCGCTGTAGCGACGAGCGCCAAAGAGGGTGCCCGCATATTGCCCGTACCCCGCACGATAGAGGCCAATGTGTTGAGCAGCCAGACCCACACGGCGCCTGCAAACAGCACTTGGCCATATTGCACCGCCTGGTCTTGCACGGCACCACGCCCTCCCAGCCAAGCGTAA
>JANQXJ010000095.1:0-1123 GCA_030729445.1 Limnohabitans sp.
AGGCCCTCATTGACGTGCTGCGCCAAAAGTCGCCCCAGCAAATCGCCGAGTTGATGGACCTGTCGGACGCGCTGTCGGCCCTGAACGTGGCCCGCTACGAAGCCTGGGCGCCAAAGTTCACCGCCAAAAATTCCAAGCAAGCCGTGCTGGCCTTCAATGGCGACGTGTACGAAGGCCTGGACGCCAAGACCCTGTCAGCGCAAGACCTGGACTGGGCGCAAACCCATGTGGGCATTTTGAGTGGCTTGTACGGTGTGCTGCGCCCGCTGGACTGGATGCAGCCCTACCGCCTGGAAATGGGCACCACCCTGCAAACCGACAAGGGCAGCAACCTGTATAAGTTTTGGGGGCCGCAAATTGCCGACTACCTGAACGCCCAGCTGGCCAAGGACAAAACCCCGGTCATCGTGAACCTGGCCTCGCAAGAGTATTTCAAGTCAGTCGACCGCAAAACCCTCAAGGCCCGCGTGATCGAATGCGTGTTCGAAGACTTCAAAGGCGGCAAATACAAAATCATCAGCTTCAACGCCAAACGGGCGCGGGGATTGATGGCGCGGTTTGCCATCCAAAATAAGATCACCCACCCTGAAGGTCTGCTGGGCTTTGACCTCGAAGGCTACGCCTACGACCCGCAAGTGTCCGAGCCGGATCGTCTCGTTTTCCGTCGCAAGGTGCAAGCATGAGCATGAACTCGCCAGAACAATCCCAACTGGGCAAGTCCAGCGCCTATGTGGACCAGTACGACGCCAGCTTGCTGTTTCCCATCCCCCGCGCCACCAAGCGTGCCGAGATCGGCGTCACCGGGCAGCCCATGTTTTTTGGGGCCGACCTGTGGACCGCGTTTGAGCTGTCCTGGCTCAACCCCAAAGGCAAGCCACAAGTGGCGCTGGCGCACATCACCGTGCCTGCCGAAAGCACGCACATTGTGGAGAGCAAGTCCTTCAAGCTGTACCTCAACAGCTTCAACAACACGCGGCTGGAAAGCCCTGAAGTCGTCCGTGACATGATCCGCCGCGACATCAGCGCGGCCATCTGGCACGGTGGCGCGATGCAGGCCAGCGTGGGCGTGAAGCTGCTGCTGCAAGAACAGTTTGACGCCGAGCCCGTGCACGAGCTCGACGGC
>JANQXJ010000095.1:1223-5675 GCA_030729445.1 Limnohabitans sp.
ACATCTGGACGCGCTGCAAACCCACCAAGCTCACGGTCTATGCCCGCTACACCCGTCGCGGCGGCTTGGACATCAACCCCTGGCGCACCAGCGCACCGGGCGCATTGCCACCCAATGTGCGCACGGCGCGGCAGTGAGTGCATTCACTGCATTCCCCAACATGACCCCCACCACCCGTCGCGTTCTCCAGGCCCTTTTGTACGAGGCCATTGCCATCGCTGTGGTCGGGCCTGTGTTGAGTGTGGCTTTTGACAAGTCGCCCGCCTCTACATTGGGCCTGGCGGTTGTGTTGTCGAGCATTGCGCTGACTTGGAACTATGTCTTCAACTGGCTCTTTGAGCGCTGGGAGTCGCGCCAATCCGTGCGTGGTCGCTCCTTTGTCAGGCGGCTGGCCCATGGGGCGGGTTTTGAAGGCGGCTTGGTGATCATTCTGTTGCCCGTGATGTCGCTGTGGCTCGACATTTCGCTCACCGCTGCCTTGCTGGCCAACTTGGGCCTGCTGGCCTTCTTTTTCTTCTATGCCATCGCGTTCACCTGGTGCTTTGACCGGGTCTTTGGATTACCCGCTTCTGCGCAGGCGGGCGATGGCAATCGGGGCTGAGGGCGCAGTGGTCAAGCAGGCCGCCAAGGCTTTCCATTTTATTCCGCAAACACTTCCTGCAGCGTGGTCAGCGCTGCCGTCAATGTCTTAGCTGACACAGCGCCCAGCCGCTTGACCAAACGCACCTTGTCAACCGTCCGAAGCTGATCCAGCACGATCAAGCCCTTGGTGCCCGCATGGGTGACCGGCACCCGAAACGGTGCGGCAAAACCCTTGGAGGTCATGGGCGCCACCATGACGGTGCGCAGGTTGTCATTCAACTCTGCCGGTGACAGCACCACGCAGGGCCGCGACTTCTTGATTTCGCTGCCCACGGTCGGGTCGAGGTTCACCAGCCAAATCTCGCCGCGCTTCACCAGCCTAACTCCTCATCTTCCAAGTTGCCGAACTCACCCATCAAAAGTGCATCTCCGCTTTTGGCGGACACGGCTGCAGCAGCCTCTGCCCAGCCAGCACGAACGGTCTTGGCGGGTTTACGCAAGACGATGGTGCCGTTTTCAACTTCGATGATGGCGGTCGCCTGTCCGTCCAGCCCGACTTGGGCCAGAAACGGCTTCGGCAACACCACGCCTTTGCTGTTTCCGATGTTCCGAATTGCAATTTCCATCAGAGACCTCCTGTTGCAACAATGTTAATCCATGTCGAGTGGGTTCTCAAGAGCAAATTTGCATCAGCAGTTGGCGCGTCGGTGGTCGGCGATCGATTGGTCGTCAAACTTCATGTCGGGGCTGCGCAATGCCCGGTGTTTGGTCGTACGGCCTTTCATGCGCTTGCGCCACATCCGAAAAGAACTGGGCTGCAGCTCGTGCCGCATGAGGCGAATGACGTCTGGCTCTGACCACCCCATCCGTTCCTGAATGGTTTCAAACGCGGTCCGGTCTTCCCAAGCCATTTGAATGATGGCGGAAATGTCCCCTTCTGAAAGGCTGGCAAGACGCTCAGCAAATTTGGCCTCCACGGCTTTGTCCTTGTATGAGTGATGACCTTGCGGTGAAACGGACCGCTTGTAAGCCATGTAGTTTGCCCTGACACGCCAATTCCCCAGACTCCATTGGGGGGATAGCCCCAAGCTGGGGTCGTCCACTCAGCAGCCTGCCATAAGCTGTAATGCGTTTAGATCCGAATTCCCTAAATCTGTCGTTTGTCCAGTGAACAACTGCTCAGTCAAAATGAACCACGTTAGCATTCTTATGCACCGGATTCGCTGCAGCATCACAGCGCTCGCTCTCACGCTCTGTAGCACGTTCTTGGTCGCTGAACCTTCTCGCCAAGTTATCAAGACGCCGCAAGACGGGACAAGAATATTCTTTTTGGGCGAAATTCATGACAACGAACACGGACACCAACGCCGACTGGAGCGGGTCAAGCAACTGATCGAACAAGGGCCTCTGCCCGTGGTGGCTATGGAGCAGTTTGACCGTGAAAACCAGGCCGTATTAGACGCTGCGCTTTCGCAATGTCCAGACGTGGATTGTGTTCTGGCCAAAGCTGGAACAACAGGTTGGGAGTGGCGTTTTTACAAGCCCTATGTGCAATGGGCGTTGGATAAAAAAATCAAGCTCGTCGCGGCCAATATGTCCAATGTGGATGTGCGCAAAGTCATGACGAATGGCTTCGAATCTGTTTTGGGCTCGCAACTTGTTGACACCTACCAACTCAAGAAAATTCCCGCGCAACTTCTAAGCGCACAAAACAAAGCCATCCAAGAAGGCCACTGCAACATGCTGCCCGCCCAAGCGATTCGCCCCATGGTGCAGGGCCAGATCGCACGCGATGTGTGGATGGCCCATGTGATCAATGGGGTTTCAAATGCGCCTGTTGTGCTGATTGCTGGCAACGGCCATGTTAGAAAAGATGCGGGTGTGCCGCACTGGCTCACCCCCCAAAACAAGGCCAAAACCCAAGTGCATGGCTATGTTGAAAACGCCGATCAAAATGATGCTCGGTGGTATGACCATGTGCATGTGGTGCCCCAGGTTGAACGAGAAGATCCCTGCCTGGTCTTCACCCAAAATCGCTCCCCGAAACCGGCCCAAAAATGAACCACGCCATAACCTGCCACAACATGAGCGAAGCCACTTACAAAATCCTGTTTGTCTGCATGGGCAACATCTGCCGAAGCCCCACAGCAGAGGCGGTTTTCTTCAAACGGCTGACCGAGCAAAACCTCTTGCACAAAGTCCAAGTGGACTCGGCAGGCACACACAACTTTCACCCCGATGCGCCGCCCGATGAACGCAGCCAAAAGCATGCGCTCAAAAGAGGTTACGAGCTGGCGCACCTGAGGGCCAGGCCGGTGGTGGACAGTGACTTTGAAACCTTTGATTTGCTCTTGACCATGGATTGGGACAACCGCGCCCTCTTGGAAGAAAGATGCCCCGCGCAGCACCAACACAAGATCCGGGGCTTGGCGGAGTTTTTGCTCACCACACAGGCCCCGGTCATCCCCGACCCTTATTACGGCGGAGACCAGGGCTTTGAGCATGTGCTGGATTTGATCGAAGAAGCCAGCGAAGGCCTTGTGAAATTCGTCACGCACAAGGTGCAGCATTAAAGCCCATCCCATTCGGTTAGAGTCGCGTCCACCCCTTTTTCCCTTTGCGTTCCCTTTTGGCCGACCAAGACCCCACCCCCACCGCACATCTTTCTGTTGAACACGAGTTACGCCATGTACGTGCGCTCATGCAGCTGGAGCAACAGGAAGACCAGGCGCAGTTCAAGCTCAAAAACGCCAGTGCCAGCATCAAAGAGCGCCGTCGGCGTGGCCTGACTTGGTACCCCGTCACCATCACCCAAGAAGACATCGGGTTTGGCGGCAAGGTGGTGCTGGAGCTGGAGCGCCCGGCGCATCGGCAAGACCTGCACTTGTTTCAGGTGGGGGCTGCTGCGGCGCTGTTCAGCAGTGCGCCCGGCTACTCGGGGCCTGACCGGCCCGTGGTGAGTGGCGTGGTCACCCGCGTGCGGCGCAACAAGCTGCTGTTGGCCACCACCAAAGAAGCGCTGCCCGACTGGGTGCTGGACGGCAACACACTCGGCATTGATCTCACTTTTGACGAGGTCAGCTACCGCGAGATGAACCAGGCCCTGAGCGCGGTCATGGCCGCCCACGGCAACCGCTTGGCCGAACTGCGCGACGTGCTGCTGGGCGCTCAGGCAGCCCGCTTTCGCGAGCCCCAAGCCGACGACCTGTTTTACCCCAGTGCGCTCAACGACTCGCAGCTGGCCGCTGTGCGCCATGTGGTCACGGCGCAAGACGTGGCCATCATCCACGGCCCGCCCGGCACGGGCAAAACCACCACGCTGGTGCAAGCCATTTTGGAAACCATCCGGCGCGAGCGGCGCGTGCTGGTGTGCGCCCCCTCCAACACCGCCGTGGACCTGCTGACCGAAAAGCTGGCCGAGCGCGGTGTGAACGTGATCCGCTTGGGCAACCCCAGCCGCGTGTCGGAGCTGCTGCTCAAACACACGCTGGACGCCGGGGTGATGGCCCACGCCAGCTACGCCAAGATGCACGCGATGCGCCAAACCGCTGAACAGCACCGAGAGGCTGCCAGTGAACGCGTGCGCAACTTTGGTTTTGAAGAGCGAGAGCGCCGCCAATGGCTGCGCGAAGAAGCCCGCACGCTGCGCCAAGCCGCCGACGATTTGGAGCGCTTCATGACCGAAGACGTGCTCGAATCGGTGCAGGTCATCACCTGCACGCTGGTGGGCGCCAGCAACCGCAATATTCGCCACCTGGGCTTTGAGACCGTCTTCATCGACGAAGCCGCCCAGGCCTTGGAGCCGGGTTGCTGGATTCCGATTGCCAAGGGCCAGCGCCTGGTGTTGGCGGGCGACCACCACCAGCTGCC
>JANQXJ010000096.1 GCA_030729445.1 Limnohabitans sp.
ACATGGCCTACCACGGCCGTCAGGTCATGCTGACTTACGAGATGCCGCTGGGCGAGATCGTGCTGGACTTCTTTGACAAGCTCAAATCGGTCAGCCGGGGCTATGCCTCGATGGATTACGAGTTCAAGGAATTCCGTGCATCCGACGTGGTGAAGGTTGATATTTTGCTCAACGGCGAGAAGGTTGATGCGCTGTCCATCATCGTGCACCGTTCACAGTCACAGTACCGGGGCCGGGCGGTGGTGGCCAAGATGCGCGAGATCATCAGCCGCCAGATGTTCGATGTGGCGATCCAAGCGGCCATTGGTGCCAACATCATTGCCCGTGAAAGCATCAAGGCCTTGCGCAAAAACGTGCTGGCCAAGTGCTACGGTGGCGACATTTCGCGCAAACGCAAACTGCTCGAAAAGCAAAAGGCAGGTAAAAAGCGCATGAAACAAATTGGTTCGGTCGAGGTGCCCCAAGAGGCGTTCTTGGCCATTTTGCAGGTGGAAGATTGATGCCCTTTTTAACGTCTTTGGTGCTGGCCGCATTTGTCGGCTACGCGGGTGCTTGGTATCTGGGCTACTTGGAGGGCAACTTTGCGCTGCTCTTGCTGCTGGCCACGGTGGTCACGGGTATTTATTGGCTGGCCGAGCGCTTTGTGTTTTTGCCGCAGCGCCAAAAAGCGGTCGAGCAACTCGAAGCCGAAACCGCCAAGCGCCGCGCCGAGTTGGCCAAAATGGGCATCGACAAGGTGGACACCGACATCCGCGAGTCTCGCGAAAAGCTGCTCATGCAGCCCTGGTGGCTGGATTGGACAGCGGGGCTCTTCCCTGTCATCGTGGTGGTGTTTGTGCTGCGCTCGTTCCTGTTTGAGCCCTTCAAGATCCCCTCGGGCTCCATGATCCCGACCCTGCACATCGGCGACCTGATTTTGGTGAACAAATTCCATTACGGCATTCGCTTGCCCGTGGCCAACACCAAGATCACCGAAGGCACACCCGTTCAGCGTGGTGATGTGATGGTGTTCCGTTACCCCCCCAAGCCCAGCGTGGACTACATCAAGCGCGTGGTCGGTTTGCCCGGTGACGAGGTGGCTTACTTGAACAAAAGCCTGACCATCAACGGCAAACCCGTGCCCACCGAAGTGCTACCGGACTTTTTTGACGAGTCCACCATGCGTTACCACAAGCACCGCCGCGAAAGTCTGGGTGCCAAGCCTCACCAAACGCTGCAGGACGATGACCGCCCAGCCTTTGTGCCTGGCGCTGACCAGTTTGCTGGGCGTGAGAACTGCAATTACACCGTCGAAGGCGTGACCTGCAAGGTGCCCGCTGGCCACTACTTCATGATGGGCGACAACCGCGATAACTCGCTGGATTCGCGCTATTTTGGATTTGTGCCGGATGGCAACATCGTTGGCAAAGCCTTCTTTGTGTGGATGAACTTTGGTGATCTCAAGCGCATTGGCGCTTTTGACTGAGGTGGGCGTGGCGACTTCCCCCGTTCTGTCCGAATTGCAAGTCAGGCTGGGTTACGCCTTTCGTCAGCATGCTTTGCTGCAGCAGGCGGTCACGCACCGCAGTTTCAGTGCCGACCACAACGAGCGCCTGGAGTTTTTGGGCGACTCGGTGCTGAACCTGTCGGTGGCCCACCTGCTGTATGCCCAGCTGGCCAATTTGCCCGAAGGCGATTTGTCGCGGGTGCGGGCCAACCTGGTCAAACAAGACACGCTGCACCAACTGGCCAAAACCTTGGACTTGCCTGCCGTGATGCGCTTGGGCGAGGGCGAGATGCGCTCGGGCGGGCAAAACCGCCCGTCGATCCTCGCCGATGCGCTTGAAGCCATCATTGGCGCGGTGTACCTGGACGGCGGCTACAAGGATGCACAAGCCTTGGTCGAACGCTTGTTTGCCCAGGTCGACATCAAACCCGACATGCAGGCCGTGGGCAAAGACCCCAAGACCGAATTGCAAGAGTGGCTGCAAGGGCGCAAGCTCGCGCTGCCCAAATACACCGTGGTCGGCACCTCCGGGGCGGCGCACCGCCAGCAGTTCGAGGTCTCTTGCGAAGTGACTGAATTGCGCCAAACCCAACAAGGCTCGGGCGCATCGCGTCGCGCTGCCGAACAAGCAGCGGCTGCCGCCATGCTGCTCACCTTGAAATCCGAAAGCGCCGCATGAGCACCGAGAAAAAAACACCTGACACTGAACGCACGCCGCAAGAGCAAACCATGCGCCGCCCTGTGCAAATCGCGGGTGTGACGATCCAGCCACGCGATGCCTCAGAAGATGCCTCCTTGCCGCCCGTCGCTGCCGCACCCGCGCCTGCGCCTGTGCCGGTGGCAGGCCAGCGCTGCGGTTTGGTGGCCATTGTGGGCAAACCCAACGTGGGCAAGTCCACTTTGCTCAACGCCTTGGTGGGCCAAAAGATCAGCATCACCTCGCGCAAAGCGCAAACCACGCGCCACCGCATCACCGGCATCCGCACCGAAGGCGCGGCGCAGTATGTGTTTGTCGACACGCCCGGTTTCCAGACCATCCACGGCACCGCGCTCAACAAGTCGCTCAACAAAACCGTGGTCGGTGCGGTGAGTGATGTGGATCTGGTGCTGTTTGTGGTCGAGGCGGGCAGCTTCACCACGGCAGACGCCAAAGTGCTGGCGCTGCTCAAGCCTGGCATTCCGGTTTTGCTGGTGGCCAACAAACTCGACAACGTGCACCGCCGTGGCGACATCGCGCCCTGGCTGCAAAGCATGCAAGAGCGCCACGCCTTCACCGAGTTTGTGCCCATGTCGGCCAAGCAGCCCAAAGACATCGAGCGCCTGCTCGGCATTTGCGAAAAATACCTGCCCGAGCAGCCTTGGTGGCACGCCGAAGACGAACTCACCGATCGCAGCGAAAAGTTTTTGGCCAGCGAAATGGTGCGCGAAAAACTCTTTCGCCTGACCGGCGACGAGCTGCCTTACACCTCGACTGTGGTGATCGACAAGTTTGAAGAAGAAGCCGGTCGTACCGCCAAGCGGATGCTGCGCATTGCCGCCACCATCGTGGTCGAGCGCGAAGGGCACAAGGCCATGGTGATCGGTGACAAGGGCGAAAAGCTCAAACGCATCGGCACCGAAACCCGCGTCGAGCTGGAAAAGCTGCTGGACGCCAAGGTGTTCATCGAGCTGTGGGTCAAAGTGCGTTCGGGCTGGGCCGACGACGAAGCCCGCGTGCGCAGCTTCGGCTACGAGTAATCTCGCTGCCAATGGCCTCCAAGCGGATCGCAGACGAGCCAGCCTATGTGCTGCACCGCTACGACTGGAGCGAAACCAGCCTGATCCTCGAGGTCTTCACCCGCCACCACGGCCGGGTGGCCTTGGTGGCCAAAGGGGCCAAGCGGCCCACCTCCAGCTTCCGCCCGGTACTCTTGCCGCTGCAGCCTTTGTCGCTGGCCTTTGGGGGCGACGGCGACATCCGCACCCTCAAATCGGCCGAATGGGTGGGCGGCCATGTCATGCCCACGGGCGAGGCGCTGCTGTCGGGTTATTACCTGAACGAACTGCTGATGCGCCTGACGGCTCGTGACGATCCGCACCCCGCTTTGTTCGAGGTCTATGCCGCCGCCGTGCGCCTGCTGGCCAGTGGCGACCCCGATGCCTTGCAATGGGCTTTGCGCGGCTTTGAATTGCTGCTGCTGCGGGAAATGGGCTTGCTGCCCGCCCTGAACCAACAAACCCTGACCCTCAAGCCTTTGTCGCTCACGGACAGTTATGCGCTTGTGCCCGAGGCGGGATTGCAGTGGGTCAGCGATGACCGCCAAGCCCTGCGCGGCGAGCAATGGCTGGCGCTGCACGCGGCGTTGGCGTCGCCCAGTCCTTTTGCCGCCTTGCTGCGTGAGTGCGCCGACCTGCTGGTGCAGTTGCAGCGCCCCTTGCGCCTCTTGCTCAACTACCATTGTGGTGTGGGCGCTTTGCGCACGCGTCAAATGATGCTGGACTTGCAAACTTTATGAACACCTCCATGACTCCTCAACGCCTGGCCCTGTCGGTCAATGTCAACAAGGTTGCCCTGCTGCGCAACTCACGTCATTTGGGCATTCCCAGTCTGGTCCGTGCTGCCCAGCTGTGCCTGCAAGCGGGCGCGAACGGCATCACCATCCACCCCCGACCCGATGAGCGGCACATCCGCGCGAGCGACGTGCCCGAGCTCCACGCCCTCATGAAGGCCTGGCCCGAGCGCGAATTCAACATCGAAGGCAACCCTTTTCACAACCTGATGGACCATGTGCGTGCCGTGCGCCCGCACCAGGTGACTTTTGTGCCCGACAGCGAAGGCCAGTTCACCAGCGACCACGGCTGGGCCTTTCCGCAAGATGCCGAGCGCCTCAAACCCTTGATCGACGAGTGCAAAGCCCTGGGCGTTCGTGTGAGCCTGTTCATGGACCCGATCCCAGAGCAAATGGCCGCTGCCCGCGCCGTGGGGGCCGACCGGGTGGAGCTCTATACCGAGCCCTATGCCGCCGCCTATGGCACGCCAGAACAAGCCATGCAGCTGCAGCGCTACGCCGATGCCGCCGTGGCTGCCACACATGCAGGCTTAGGCCTGAATGCAGGCCATGACCTCAACCGCGACAACCTGCCCGCCTTTGTGGCCGCGGTCAAAGGTCTGCAAGAAGTCTCGATTGGCCACGCCTTCATGGCCGATGCGCTGGAGATGGGTTACGCCGCGACGGTGCAGGCGTATTTGGCTTGCCTGAACCCATGATCTACGGCATCGGCACCGACATCTGCGACATCCGCCGCATCCGGGCCAGCCTGGACAAGCACGGCGAGCGTTTTGCCGCCAAGGTGCTGTCGGACGCCGAAATGGCCACTTGGAAAGCCCGCAGCGCCCGCTGGCCCGAGCGGGGCGTGCGCTATTTGGCCACCCGGTTTTCAGCCAAAGAAGCGTTCAGCAAGGCGATTGGTCTGGGCATGCGCATGCCCATGACCTGGCGCCTGTGTGAGGTGGCCAAGCTGCCCAGTGGTCAGCCGGTCATCGTGCTGCATGGGGTTCTCAAAGAGTGGTTTGACGCCAAAAACCTCAGCGCCCACATCACCGTGACCGACGAATCCGAATACGCCGCCAGCTTTTGCGTGGTCGAAACCCAAAGCCCCTCGCGCCCTTGATTTGCCGCGCTGGCGCCCCACATGGAATCTACACCTCATGACATTGCACGCCCCCCTGATCATTGACATTGCTGGCACCACCTTGACCGAGGTGGACCGCCGCCGCTTGGCCCACCCCTTGGTGGGCGGCATGATTTTGTTTGGCCGCAATTGGCAAAGCCGTGCACAACTCACCGAGCTGTGCGCCGAGATCAAAAACATCCGGGCCGACCTCTTGATCGCGGTTGACCATGAGGGTGGCCGGGTGCAGCGCTTTCGCACCGACGGCTTCACCCATTTGCCACCCATGCGTGCCCTGGGCGAACTCTGGTCGAAAGACGACAAGGGCCAGCCCGGCTCCGGCGTGCTCAAGGCCTGCGAAGCGGCCACCTCGGCAGGCTTTGTGCTGGCCAGCGAGCTGCGTGCTTGTGGTGTGGACTTCAGCTTCACGCCCGTACTGGATCTGGACCATGGCGAAAGCGGTGTGATCGGCGACCGCGCTTTTGCGCGTGACCCGCGTGTGGTGAGCCTGCTGGCCCGCAGCCTGATGCA
>JANQXJ010000097.1 GCA_030729445.1 Limnohabitans sp.
GCCTGTACCCCGCACCCGAAGCGGCGCTGGCCGCCATGGTCGAAGGCGCGATGGTTGACTTTGACACCGCCATGCGCATCGAAAGCCGTTACCTCGCAGGCCTGATGACCAGCCAGGTGGGGCGCAACATGATCAACACCTTCTTCTTCAACTTGAACAGCATCAGGGGCGGCCAAAGCCGCCCCAAGGCTGCACCGCGCTACAAGCCCCAAAAAGTGGGCATTTTGGGCGCGGGCATGATGGGCTCGGGCATTGCGTATTCGCAAGCAAGCCGGGGCATCGCCACGGTGCTCAAAGACGTGAGCCAAGAAGCCGCTGAAAAAGGCAAGGCCTACAGCCACAAGCTCACCCAAAAGCGCGTGGACAAAGGCCGCATGGCGGCAGACAAACAAGCGGCCTTGTTGTCACTCATCCAGCCCACGGCCAGCGCTGCAGACCTCAAGGGCTGCGACCTGATCATCGAGGCCGTGTTTGAAAACCGCGAACTCAAGGCCAAGGTCACGCAAGAGGCCGAGCCCATGCTCGCCGAAGGCGGTTTCTTTGCCAGCAACACCTCCACCTTGCCCATCAGCGGCCTGGCCACGGCCAGCGCCAAGCCCGAGAAATTCGTAGGCATCCACTTCTTCAGCCCAGTCGACAAGATGCAGCTGGTGGAGATCATTCGCGGTGCACAGACCGACGACGAAACCATCGCCCGTGCCTACGACTACGTGCAGGCACTGGGCAAGCTGCCGATTGTGGTGAACGACTCGCGCGGCTTTTACACCAGCCGCACCTTTGGCACCTTTGTGATGGAAGGTGCGGCCATGCTGGGCGAGGGCATCCCCGCCCCCGTGATCGAGAACCTGGCCATGCAAGTGGGCATGCCCGTCGGCCCGCTGGCGGTACTGGACGAAACCGCGCTGTCGCTGTCTGTGCATGTTCTGGACCAAACCCGCGAAGACTTTGCCAAAGAAGGCAAAACCCACACCGCCACACCTGGCGAGCTGTTGGTTGAGCGCATGGTCAAAGAACTCAAGCGCCCCGGCCGCGCCGCAGGCGGTGGTTTTTACGACTACCCCGCTGGCCAGAAAAAAGTGCTGTGGCCCGAACTGAAAACCCGCTTTGAAAAAGCGGATGTGGCCTACAACCAGCAAGACATCAAAGACCGCCTGCTGTACCGCCAAGCCGTGGAAACCGCCCGCTGCCTGCAAGAAGGCGTGCTGACCTCGGTGCACGACGGCAACATCGGCTCGATCTTCGGCATCGGATTTCCGGCCTGGACGGGTGGCGCGTTGCAGTTCATCTATGGCCAAGGGGTGGATGCGTTTGCCAAGCGTTGCGCTGAACTGGCGGCGCTGTACGGCGCGGGGTTTGCGCTGACAGCGGAAGTCATCGAGAGCCTCAAGCAGCATCAGCCGGTGTATTGAGGTACAGGCCCGGAAGGGTTTGCAAGTCAAAACGCAGCACCTGGGAGACTGGGGCTGCGTTTTGACTTTTGCACACGCCATAGCTGGTTTGAATCAAGCAGCTTGAGAAGGCTTGGGGCCAGTTCAACCATTGATGGTTTTACGATGTATGCCACTTAGTGGCATAATTTAAATCATGCGCCGCGTCTTCAAAACCCGCCAATTTGCCAAGTGGATGCGTAAAACCGATTTGACGGATGAGGCTTTGTGCTTGGCCGTGAGCGAGATGGTCAGTGGCTTGGTGGATGCCGATCTGGGTGGCGATGTGCTCAAAAAACGTGTGGCTTTGCCCGGTCGCGGCAAGCGCGGCGGAGCCCGCACTTTGGTGGCCACGCGCAGGGCCAGCCGTTGGTTTTTTGTGTTCGGATTTGAAAAGAACGAAAAGGCCAATGTTTCCCGTACCGAGCTGGAAGCTTTGCAGTGGCTGGCCAAACAACTGCTGGACTTGACCGGGCGTCAGCTTGAAGTCGCGGCGCAAGATGGTTCGTTACAGGAGATTTGTCATGAGCACTAAAGCGAAACCCAAGGCCAAACCCCAAGCTGCCAGCCGTGTCTTGGAAACGGTTTACGAAACAGCGGCCGATCTGGAGCGTTTGGGATTCATCGACAAGCGCAAGATGCAAAAGCTCGACGCGCTATGCATGGAGCCGATTGCGCCCTATGACAGCGCCCAAATCCGCGCCCTTCGCGAACAGCACAATTTGAGTCAGACGGTGATGGCCTCGGTGCTCAACACCAGCGCATCCACGGTGCGCAAATGGGAGATCGGTGAAAAGCACCCCAGCGGCCCATCGCTCAAGTTGCTGAACTTGCTGGACCGCAAGGGCTTGGATGCCTTGTTGTGAAGGCACCGCTCAAATCCTTGTCATGCGCGAACGCTGATGTGAGGGCAAAGGATAAAGCGCCTGAAGCGTCAAAAAAAAGGAAAATCAAGCTGCCAATGCTGATTACGTTGTAACTTTCCGATTTGTCGCACGAATAGGGTCATGAAGCCCAGTGTTTCATCAACCAACCAAGTGTTCCCATGAAACGACGCAACTTGATTTCTATCTTCTCGGCCTGGCTTGCCAGCGCATTGGTGCCCATGCACGCGGTGGCGGCCACCTTTCCCCTCAAGAAAACCAAAGCCGAGTGGCGCAAGTTGGTCTCGCCGAGCGCGTATGAGGTGCTGTTTGAGCACGGCACCGAGCGCCCAGGCAGCAGCCCACTCAATGCCGAGAAGCGGCCCGGTACCTTTGTGTGCGTGGCCTGCAACTTGCCTTTGTTCAGCTCGGCCCACAAATACGAGAGCGGCACGGGCTGGCCCAGTTTTTTCCAAGCCTTGCCGGGTGCTTTGGGCACGTCCACCGATTTCAAGCTCATCTACCCGCGCACCGAATACCACTGCTCGCGCTGTGGCGGGCACCACGGGCATGTGTTCGATGACGGGCCCCGACCCACGGGCCAGCGCTTTTGCAACAACGGTGTGGCCTTGGCGTTTGTGCCCGAAGGCCAAACCCTCCCCGCATTGAGGACATGACCATGAACCGCACCACTGTTTCAAAACCCCTGCGTTCCTGGGCCATGGCATGGGCCGCGGGCGCTTTTCTGTTGGCGGCTTGCACGCCAAGCCAGTCCTCCAGCGCGGGCCCAGCGCCTGCGACCCAGGCCACGCCCACCGACGTGGCGGTGGCGCCCGTGGTCAACGGCAAGCCCATGGCTTACGCCTTGTTTGCCGGTGGTTGTTTCTGGTGCATCGAGGCCGACTTTGAAAAACTGGCCGGTGTGCTGGAAGTTGAGTCGGGCTACACCGCCGGCCAAACGCCCCAGCCCACCTACGAGCAAGTCAGTGCCGGACGCACGGGCCACACCGAGGCGGTGCGGGTGCTGTACGACCCCAGCCAAGTGAGTTATGCGCAGTTGGTCGACTACTTTTGGCGGCACATCGACCCGACCGTCAAAGACCAGCAGTTTTGTGATGTGGGCCCGCAATACCGCAGCGGCATCTATTGGCAAAATGAGGCCGAACGCGCCACCGCCGAAGCCAGCCGAGACGCCTTGATCAAGAGCGGGCGCTTCAGCACCATCCACACCGAGCTTGCACCCAGCTCAATGTTTTACTTGGCCGAGGACTACCACCAGGACTACTACAAGAAGAACGAGCTGCGCTACAGCTACTATCGCTTGAGTTGCGGGCGGGACGCGAGGGTTAAAAAGCTCTGGGGTTGAGGCCCCAGCGCTTGTGCTGTGTCTGTGGCCTTGGCCGTTCTTCCAAGGTCAAAAGCGCCAGCAGGGGAATGCAAGCGGCTTATGTTTGCGTCGGCTGCGCCACCAGCTTCACTCCCAGTGCGGTGCAGACTCGGGAAATCGTGTCAAAGCGCGGATGCGATGTGGGGCGCAGGGCTTTGTAGAGGGCTTCGCGGGTCAGGCCCGATGCTCGGGCCACTTCGGTCATCCCGCGTGCGCGAGCAATGGTACCCAGCGCGAGGGTCAGCTCGGCTGGGTCGTTTTCTTCCAGAACCATTGTCAGGTAGTTGGCCACGTCCTCGTCGGTCTTGAGGTGTTCGGCCATGTCGAAATCGGGCAGGTCGTCGACATTGATCTTTCTTTTCATGGTCAATCACTCCGTGATGGTTCGACTCAAGGCAATGGCGCGGTGGATGTCGTCGGCTTGGCTGGATTTGTTGCCACCGCCCAGCATCACGATCAGCGCTTGGTCTTTTTCGATGAAATACATGCGCCAGCCGGGCCCAAAAAACTCCCGCATTTCCTGAACGCCTTCACCCACATGCGCCACATCACCCAACAAACCGCGTTGTGCTTTCTCGAGTCTTCGAGCCAAGCGAAGCCGCGTCATGCTGTCTTTTAGGCTCCCTAGCCATTCATCAAATTCAGGCATGCGCTTGATCGTGTACAGGTTGATTGTAATCATTTGTTCACGTTTTGTGTTGATTGATGTCCCACACGGACTCGGATCAGTGAGCCACAAATGCCGTCATGGTTGAAGAGCTCTCGATACTTCTGGGGTTCTGTTGAAACACGGCTGTGAAATGTTGACGGTGCAGCTCAGGCAAACTACCCACCATTCGTTCACCTTCCCAGCCGCTCGTCGGGCGCTGCTGCGCCTCAATTCCTTTGGATCACCTCATGGAAATCAAAGTTAATTTTCTCGACAAACTGCGCCTAGAGGCCAAGTTCGACGACTTCACCGTGCTGGCCGATCAGCCCATTCGTTACAAGGGTGACGGCTCGGCACCGGGGCCGTTTGATTATTTTTTGGCGTCCTCGGCTTTGTGCGCGGCGTATTTTGTGAAGCTGTATTGCGAGACGCGCGGCATTTCCACCGAGCACATCCGCCTGTCGCAAAACAACATCGTGGACCCCGACAACCGCTACCTGCAGACCATCAAGATCCAGGTGGAGTTGCCGGCCGACATGTCCGACAAAGACCGGCTCGGCATTTTGCGGTCCATCGACCGCTGCACGGTCAAAAAAGCGATTCAAGCGGGGCCTACTTTCATCGTTGAGGCGGTGGATAACTTGGACGCCGACGCGCAGGCCTTGCTCACCCTGAACCCCGATGCGCAGTCGCAGACCTTGATCGCGGGCAAGGACTTGCCGCTGGAGCAGACCATCGCCAACATGACGGCGGTGTTGGCCAACCTGGGCATCAAGATCGAGATCGCGTCTTGGCGCAACCTGGTGCCCAATGTGTGGTCGCTGCACATCCGCGACGCGCATTCGCCCATGTGCTTCACCAACGGCAAGGGATCGAGCAAAGAAAGCGCCTTGGCTTCAGCCTTGGGTGAATACATCGAGCGGCTGAACAACAACCACTTTTACGCGGGCGTGTTTTTTGGCGAAGACTTGGCGCAGGCCGACTTTGTGCACGACCCCCGCGAGCGCTGGTTCCAGCCGGGCAAGCGCGACGCGCTGCCCAAAGGCTTGTTGGACAAGCATTGCTTGGCCATTTACAACCCTGACGGCGAGCTCAAGGCCTCGCACCTGTTCGACACCAACTCGGGCAACACCCAGCGTGGCATTTGTGCGCTGCCCTATGTGCGCCAGTCCGATGGTGAGCTGGTGTACTTCCCGTCCAACTTGGTTGAAAACCTGTTCGTGAGCAACGGCATGAGCGCGGGCAACACGCTGGTTGAAGCGCAGGTGCAGTGCCTGTCGGAGATTTTTGAGCGGGCCGTCAAGCGCGAGATCTTGGAAGGCGAAATGGCCTTGCCCGA
>JANQXJ010000098.1 GCA_030729445.1 Limnohabitans sp.
GTTCACGCCTGGCCTATGCCGCCGTGTACCCGCTCATGACCGCCTTCAACGCGCTGCCCAAAGCGGCCTTTGTGCCGATCTTGGTGGTGTGGTTCGGCATCGGCATCGGCCCCGCCATCCTCACGGCCTTTCTCATCAGCTTCTTCCCCATCATGGTGAACATCGCCACCGGCTTGGCCACGCTGGAGCCTGAGCTCGAAGACGTGCTGCGCGTGCTGGGTGCCAAGCGCTGGGACGTGCTGGTCAAAGTCGGCCTGCCCCGCTCCATGCCTTATTTCTACGGCTCGCTCAAAGTCGCGATCACGCTGGCCTTTGTGGGCACCACCGTGTCCGAGATGACGGCATCGAACGAAGGCATTGGCTACCTGCTGATCTCAGCCGGTTCGGCCATGCAGATGGGCTTGGCGTTTTCTGGCCTGGTGGTGGTGGGTGCGATGGCCATGGCCATGTACGAACTGTTCAGCGCCATCGAAAAGCGCACCACTGGCTGGGCACACCGCGGCTCGCAAGGCGAGTAAAGCGCCCACTGTTTTGCGCGTGAAGCAGTCGGTCCATCCAAGGGAGTGCATCAAATGACTTGGTTGGCCCGACTCGATTTGGACTACACGCTCGAAGCCGAGCGCAGCGTGGCCCGCTACCTGCACCAAGGCCCGCTGCGCATCCTGCAAAGCCTCTACCCCGAAGGCGATGCGATCTGCCACAACGTGCTGGTACACCCACCCAGCGGCCTGGTGGGCGGCGACACCCTCGACATGCATGTCTCTGTGGGCGAAGGAGCCCACGGCTTAGTCACCACGCCCGGGGCCACGCGTTTTTACCGATCAGAAGCCGGGCTGGCCACGCAGCAAGTGCATGCGCGTGTGGAATCGGGTGCCCGGCTCGAATGGCTGCCCTTGGAGGCGATTGCTTACAACGGCTGTGATGGCCTCAACCGCGCGGTGTTCGACTTGGCACCCGGGGCCGAAATGATGACCTGGGACATCACCGCACTGGGCCTGCCTGCGGCCGACATGCCTTTTGCGCAAGGCACCTTCCGGCAACACCTTGAGATTCCCGGCGTTTGGCTGGAACGCGGCACGATCAACGCCACCGACACCCGATTGATGAACAGCCCGCTCGGCTTGGCAGGGCAGCGCTGCATGGCCACGCTGGTGTTTGCAGCGGGCAGCGCCATCGCGGCTGAACGCACAGACCGTGCCTTGGCTTGTGCCCGCGAACTGCTTGAAGTGTCAGAGCTTCGTCTGAGCGCAGGGGCGACCTCACCACACAAACAGGTCATCGTGCTGCGGGTGCTGGCACCGGTGACCGAGCCTGCGATGCAACTGCTCAGGCAAGTGTGGGCGGCTTGGCGGTATGAGATGTGGGATTTACCGGGGGCTGTGCCTCGTTTGTGGAATATGTGATTGCAGCGGCTTCGTGTAAGAGCCACAGCCACCAACCAGCCTGGTCACCCACCTTTCGATAGAAAGGCGATGCCTTGGGCTGCAATGGATACCCGCCCTCTCGGGCGCGACAAAAACAAGCATCTCCCTTCATCTTGTCACCCCCGACTTGATCGGGGGTCCATGGCTTCGGCACACATGGATACCCGCCTTCGCGGGTATGACAACCGGGCCACCTCAAATTGCCACCAACTGCTGAATGTTCTTGTCCTTCATCTCGCTGCCCGGCCCACGCGCAATCACTTCGCCGCGCTCCATCACCAAGTACTGATCGGCCAGTTCTTCGGCAAAGTCGTAGTACTGCTCGCACAGCAGCACCGCCATGCGCTGGCCTTGCAAGCCCACGTCGGCCAGTTGGCGGATCACCCGGCCGATGTCTTTGATGATGCTCGGCTGTATGCCTTCGGTGGGTTCGTCCAGGATCAGCAAACGCGGCTTCGCGGCCAAGGCGCGGGCGATGGCCAGTTGTTGTTGCTGGCCGCCAGACAAATCACCACCGCGGCGGTGCAGCATTTGCTTGAGCACCGGAAACAATTCAAACAACTCGGGCGGTACGGGTGTGCCGCCGGGCTGAGTGGCCAGGCCCATGCGCAGGTTGTCTTCTACCGTGAGGCGGGCAAAAATTTCGCGGCCTTGCGGCACATAACCCACGCCCGCCGCGGCGCGTTCGTAGGGCTTGGCGTTGCTCAGGTCTTGGCCGCCCAGTGTCACGCTGCCGCTTTTGATCGGCACCAGCCCCATGAGTGATTTGAGCAAGGTGGTTTTGCCCACGCCGTTGCGCCCCAGCAGTACAGTGACTTGGCCTTGTGTGGCACTCAGGCTGACATCACGCAGGATGTGGGAGCCGCCGTAATACTGATGGATGTTTTTGACTTCAAGCATGCTCAGCGTCCCAAATAAACTTCGATCACCCGCTCGTCGGCCTGCACCTGGTCGAGCGTGCCTTGGGCCAGCACCGCGCCGTCGCACAGGACGGTGACGATGTCCGAGATGGTGCGGATGAAGCCCATGTCGTGCTCCACCACCATCAGCGAGTGTTTGCCCTTGAGGGTGAGGAACAGCTCGGCAGTGCGCTCGGTCTCGTGGTCGGTCATGCCCGCCACCGGCTCATCGAGCAACAGCAATTTGGGCTCTTGCATGAGCAGCATGCCGATCTCGAGCCACTGCTTTTGACCATGGCTGAGTAGACCCGCCTGCTTGGTGACGCTGTCCGCCAAGTGGATGGTATGCAGCACCTCGGCCAAGCGGTCGCTTTGCTGCGAATCGAGTTTGAAAAGCATTGAAGCTTTCACACCCTTGTTGGTCTTGAGGGCGAGCTCCAGGTTTTCAAACACACTCAGATGTTCAAACACGGTGGGCTTTTGGAACTTGCGCCCAATGCCCAGCTGTGCGATTTCGGGTTCGGTGTGGCGCAGCAAGTCGATGGTGCTGCCAAAGAACACGGTGCCTTCGTCGGGCCGGGTTTTGCCGGTGATGATGTCCATCATCGTGGTCTTGCCCGCGCCGTTGGGCCCGATGATGCAACGCAGCTCACCGGGCGCGATGTCGAGCGACAACTGGTTGATGGCCTTGAAACCATCAAAGCTCACGCTCACGTCTTCGAGGTAAAGGATGCGGCCATGGGTCACATCGACCTCATTGGCGTCTTGCACCACACGGCCGTAACCTGCGCTGCGCCCTCCGGATTCGGTGGATTCCAAGCGCTCTTGACTCAAACGCGCCACACGCTCGGCACCTTTTTGGAGCAGATCGGGCGTCATGCGGCACCGCCTTTCTTGTTGCGCAACTTGGCCCACAAGCCGATCACGCCATTGGGCAGATACAACGTCACCACAATGAACAAGGCTCCCAAAAAGTACAGCCAAAATTCAGGCGCGGTCACCGTGAGCCAGCTCTTGGCGCCATTGACCAAAAACGCACCCACGATGGGGCCGATCAAGGTGCCGCGTCCGCCCACCGCCGCCCACACCGCAATCTCGATCGAGTTGGCCGCGCTCATCTCGCCGGGGTTGATGATGCCCACCTGCGGCACATACAAAGCGCCCGCAATGCCGCACATCACGGCCGAGATCACCCAAATGCTCAGCTTGTAAGGCAGCGGTGAATAACCCGAGAACATGACCCGCGTTTCGGCATCACGAATCGCCATCAACACCCGGCCGTATTTGCTGCCCACCAACCAGCGCGAGAACAAATAAAAACCCAGCAGCGTCAAGCCCGTCAACACAAACAGCACCATGCGCATGCCGGGTGTGGCGATCGGCAAGTCCAGAATGCGTTTGAAATCTGTGAAGCCGTTGTTGCCACCAAAGCCGGTTTCGTTGCGGAAGAACAGCAGCATGGCGGCGTAAGTCATGGCCTGGGTGATGATGGAAAAGTACACCCCTTTGATGCGCGAGCGAAAGGCAAAGTAGCCGAACACAAAAGCGATCAAACCCGGCACCAACACCACCAAGAGCAGCGTGGCCACAAAGCTGTCGGACAGCGCCCAGTGCCAAGGCAGCTCTTTCCAGTCAAGGAAGACCATGAAGTCGGGCAGCTCGCTTTTGTAGTTGCCGTCTTGCCCGATCTGGCGCATGAGGTACATGCCCATGACATAGCCACCCAAGGCGAAAAACAGGCCGTGGCCCAACGACAAGATGCCGGTGTAGCCCCAGATCAAATCCATGGCCAAAGCGCAAATGGCAAAGCACATGATCTTGCCGACCAAGGACACCGCAAAGTCGCTCAGGTGAAAGGGGCTGCCCTCGGGCACCAGCAAGTTGAGCACCGGGGCCAAAATGCTCACCGCGATCAGCGCCAGCCCAAAGCCCGTCCAAGCTTTGCGTCCCAGCAAGGGGGCGTGAGAAGGTAATTCGAATTTCGTCATGTTCATGCTCCTGTTCACGCCTCGGCGCTGCGCCCCTTCATCGCGAAGATGCCTTGCGGGCGCTTCTGGATGAAGACGATGATGAACACCAACACGGCGATCTTGGCCAGCACCGCACCGGTCCAGCCTTCGAGCAGTTTGTTGGCCAAGCCCAGGCCCAAGGCGGCATAGACCGTGCCCGCCAGCTGGCCTACGCCGCCCAACACCACCACCATGAACGAATCCACGATGTAGCTTTGACCCAAGTCAGGCCCCACATTGCCCACCTGGCTGAGCGCACAACCGGCCAGGCCTGCGATGCCCGAACCCAAGGCAAAGGCATAGGTGTCGATGCGGGCAGTGTTCACACCCATGCACGAGGCCATGGGACGGTTTTGCGTGACGCCGCGCACAAACAAGCCTAGCCGGGTTTTGCTGATCAAGAGCGCCACACCGATCAGCACGGCGGCAGCGAACACGATGATCAGCACACGGTTCCAGGGCAGCTGCAAATTGGGCAGCAGCTGCAGCGATCCACTCATCCACGAGGGGTTTTCCACGCCCACGTTTTGTGCGCCAAACAAGCTGCGCACGCCCTGCATGAGCACCAGGCTGATGCCCCAAGTGGCCAGCAGGGTTTCGAGAGGCCGGCCATACAGGTGCTTGATCACCGTGCGCTCCATCGCAGCACCCACCAGCGCCGAGGTGATGAAGGCCACCGGAATGGCCACCAACAGGTAAGCATCAAACGCCTGCGGCAGATGCTCACGAAACAGGGCCTGCACCACATACGTGGCGTAGGCGCCGATCATCATCAACTCGCCGTGCGCCATGTTGATGACGCCCATCAGCCCATAGGTGATGGCCAGGCCCAGCGCCACCAGCAGCAAGATGGAGCCCAAGCTGGCCCCTGTGAACAAGGTGCCCAAGCGTTCGCCCCAGCGCAAGCTGTCCTGTACGGCAGCCAATGATTTTTGAATTTGTTTTTGAACCGAAGGCTCTTGCTCTTGCGACAGTTGTTGGTTCAGCAGCAGCAGGGTCTCGGGTTGCCGGCTGCCCGCCAATTCACGGGCGGCCAGCAAGCGGTCGTTGGCCACATCACTGCTGAGCAGTGCTGCTGCACGGGCCTGGCGCACCAAGCTTTGTACAACGGGGTCATTTTCTGAGGCCAAAGCTTTTTCAAGCAAAGCGGCGCGGCTGGCATCGGGTTCTTTGAGCAGCGACAGCGCGGCTTGCCTGCGCACTTTCACATCCGCGCTGAAAAGCTTCAGCGCAGCCAGGGCCGTGTCGATCTCGCCGCGCAGGCGGTTGTTCA
>JANQXJ010000099.1 GCA_030729445.1 Limnohabitans sp.
GGGTGGGGGTGTTGATTTTGACCTTGGCCGCCATGACCTGGTGGCTGCGCCGACAGAGCCGGGAGGTTAGCCCCTGGTTACCCACCTTGACCTTGGTGTGGGTCTGCATGCAAGGGGCTTTCGGGGCCCTCACGGTGACCATGAAACTGTTCCCGGCCATTGTCACCTTGCACCTGATGGGCGGCATTGGTTTGTTGATTTTGTTGATGGCACAAGCTGTTCGCTATGACGGCGCGGGCTCGCGGCCCTTGCCTTCGGTGTTGCGCCTCGGTTTATGGGCGGGCTTTGTGTTGCTGTGTTTACAAATTGCCTTGGGGGGCTGGGTCAGTACCAATTACGCG
The DNA here is from genome assembly GCA_030729445.1 of Limnohabitans sp. Lineage (GTDB taxonomy): Bacteria > Pseudomonadota > Gammaproteobacteria > Burkholderiales > Burkholderiaceae_C > Limnohabitans_A. The sequence continues at coordinate 342 of JANQXJ010000099.1, forward strand.
GTGTTGGCTTGCCCCGACTTTCCCACTTGCCACGGCCAGTGGGTGCCCGAGATGAATTGGCAAGGTTTCAGCGTCTGGCGTGAACTGGGTTACACCCCGACAGGCGAACTGTTGCCTTTCGCATCCCTGGTGTCCATCCATTTTGTGCACCGTTCGGCCGCTTGGCTGGTTTTGGCGGTACTGCTGTGGCTGGGCTGGCGTTTGCGCCAGCAGCCCGGCTTGGCCGTGGCGGGCCATTGGTTGCTGGGCCTGAGCGCTTTGCAGTTCGTCACCGGTCTGAGCAATGTGGTGCTGGGCTGGCCTTTGTTGGCGGCTGTGATCCACACGGGTGGGGCCGCTGCCATGGCCTTGACCCTGACCTGGGCCTTGAGTGTCAGCCGGGCTGATAATTCAGGGCCTACTCCCCAATCCGAAAAGCTTGCCGCATGACCGTCGCCACCGCCCGTTTGCCCCTGAATGCCTGGCAACAGTACTACGCACTGACCAAACCGCGCGTGGTTCAACTGATTGTTTTTTGTGCCCTGATTGGCATGGTGCTGGCCGTGCCCGGCGTGCCCAGTTGGGCCGAGCTGAAATTGGGCCTGTGGGCTTGTATCGGCATCTGGCTGGTGGCGGGCGCGGCAGCGGCCTTCAATTGCCTGGTGGAAAAAACCATCGACGCCAAAATGAAACGCACCGCCTGGCGGCCCACCGCCAAAGGGGAGCTCAGTGACCAACAGGCCTTGCTGTTTTCAGCCGTGCTCTGCGCCTTGGGCTCGGCCGTGCTCTATGTGCTGGTCAACCCGCTGACCATGTGGCTCACCTTTGCCACCTTTGTGGGCTACGCCATCATCTACACCGTGATCTTGAAGCCGCTGACGCCCCAAAACATCGTGATTGGCGGGGCCAGTGGTGCCATGCCGCCCGTGCTGGGCTGGGCCGCCATGACCGGTCAGGTCGGGCCGGAAGCCTTGATTCTGTTCCTGATCATTTTCCTGTGGACGCCACCGCACTTCTGGGCACTGGCACTGTACCGGGTCGAGGATTACCGCAAGTCGGGCCTGCCCATGTTGCCCGTGACACACGGCAACGAATTCACGCGTTTGCAAATTCTGCTCTACACCTTTGTGCTGATGGCTTCATGCCTGATGCCTTTTGTGTATGGCATGAGTTCTTGGTTGTACTTGGCGGCAGCGGTGGTGCTGAACATCGGCTTCATCGGCTACGCGGTGGCTTTGTACCGCGAATACTCGGACGAACTCGCCCGCAAGACCTTCCGTTTTTCATTGATCCACCTGAGCGCTTTGTTTGCCGCTTTGCTGCTCGATCACTACATTTTTTGAGGCCCAGGGCATGTTGCAACGCAGAATTTTGACGAGAGCAGTTTGGGCCGTGGGGTTGGCAGGCGCCGTGTGGGGTTTGAGCGGTTGTGGCCAAGACAAGCCGTCGTTTCGGGGTGTTGACATCACCGGCGCCGACTACGCCCAAGGCTGGGAGTTGAGTGACCAAGACGGCCAAGTGCGCACCCTCAAGGACTTCGCAGGCAAGGCTGTGGTGGTGTTTTTTGGTTTCACCCAATGCCCCGATGTCTGCCCCACCGCTTTGCAGGAAATGGCGCAGGCCAAACAGCTCTTGGGCGCTGATGGCGCCAAGCTTCAGAGTGTTTTCATCACGGTGGACCCTGAGCGCGACACACCCGAATTGCTCAAGGCCTACATGGCCAATTTTGGGCCGGATTTTGTGGCCCTGCGCCCCACCGCCGAGCAGCTGCCCAAGGTGACCAAGGATTTCAAAATTTATTACAAAAAGGTCGAAGGCAAAACCCCGACCAGTTACACCATGGACCACTCGGCGGGCAGCTTCACCTTTGACCCGCAAGGGCGCATCCGCTTGTACAACCGCCATGCCAGTGGCGCTGAAGCGTTGGCCGCCGACGTGAAGATCTTGCTCAGCGGCAAGTGAGTCCGGGCCAAAGGGCCGGGGCTGCACACGCCGCTTCAAGGCCTGATTCCGGCCGTTCAATTCACCCCGATTTTCTGGCTGCGGATGATGTCACCCAGTGCTTTGGTGTCGGACTCAATCCGATTGCGCAAGCCTTCAGGCGATGAGCCCACCACTTGCCAGCCCTGCTGGAACAAACGCGCACGCATCTCGGGTGCCCGCACGATGTCGCTGACCATGGCCGACAACTTGCTGGCCACAGCCGCTGGCATCGAGGCGGGCGCGGCCACCGCGTTCCAGATTTCCAATTGGTAATCCTTCACCCCGATCTCACTCAGGCTGGGCACATCAGCAGTTACCGTGCTGCGACCGGAGCTGGTCGAGCCAATCGCCCGCAGTTTGCCCCCACGAACTTGCGCTGCTGCCATGGCCGGTGGCAACAAAGCCAGTTGCACCTGGCCGCCCAGCATGGCGGTGATGATTTGCGGGTTGCCGGGGTAGGGCACATGCACGGGCGCAATGCCTGCTTTGGTTTTGAGCAACTCCATGCCCAGGTGCCCCACAGTGCCCACACCGGGTGATGCGTAACTGAGCTTGTCACCTGCTTTTTGGGCCTGGCTCAACCATTCGGCAGCAGTTTGACCGGGTGCATTGGCTGGGACAGTCAGCACCAAGGGCGCTTTGCCGATCAGGCTGATGGGCGCGAGGTCTTTGAGGGGGTCATAAGGCACCTTGGGGTTCAGGATGCGGGCAATCGTCATGTTGCCGTTGATCATCAGACCCAGAGTGTGGCCGTCGGTGGACTTGGCTACGAAGTCAGCGGCGATGTTGCCGCCAGCGCCCACTTTGTTCTCAACGATCACGTTTTGCCCCAGCGCTTTGGCCAGCGGTTCGGCCAAGGCGCGGGCCGTCAGGTCAGGGCTAGAGCCTGCGGGGAAACCGACCACCAGGCGCACGGTTTGGGTGGGCCATGGGGCCGAGGAGTTGGCGCTCCAAGCGGGTGTCAGTCCCAAAGCCAGCGCAGCGCCAAGGGCTTGGGCCACATGGCGACGGGAAAAACCAGTGGGGGTACGAGCAGTCATGGCGGAGCCTTTCAAAACAAAACTGACGTGACTTTAGCGCACCGCAGGCGAAAAAATACCCGGCCTGGGCCGGGTATCCGAAATCAAAGGTGGCCCACAAGGCCTGTGGTCAAGCGAACTCGACCAGCGCCTTTTTCATTTTTTTCATGGCCGCCACTTCGATTTGGCGGATGCGCTCGGCGCTCACGCCATATTCGTCGGCCAGATCGTGCAGCGTCATGCCGCCCGAGCCGTTGTCGTTGACCTTGAGCCAGCGTTCCTCCACGATGCGGCGGCTGCGCTCGTCCAGCACACTCAGGGCACTGGCCAAGCCGTCGCTGGCCAAGACATCGCGCTGGTGCGCTTCGATCATGGCGGTGGGCTCGTGGTTCACATCGGCCAAGTAGGCGATAGGGCCAAAGGCCTGCTCGCCGTCGTCTGATGGCGCAGGGTCCAGCAACACATCGCCGCCGGACATGCGCATTTCCATCTCACGCACTTCCTCCTGCTTGACGTTCAGGCTGTTGGCCATCGAGTCGACTTGGTCGGGGGTCAGCGTGTCGCGGTGGGTGCCTTCGTCGGCATCGGCTTTGTAGCCTTGCTTCATCGAGCGCAGGTTGAAAAACAGCTTGCGCTGGGCTTTGGTGGTGGCCACCTTGACCATGCGCCAGTTTTTCAGGATGTACTCGTGAATCTCTGCCTTGATCCAGTGCAGCGCGTAGCTGACCAAGCGCACGCCTTGATCGGGATCGAAACGTTTGACCGCCTTCATCAGGCCCACATTGCCTTCCTGGATCAGGTCGCCGTGTGGCAGGCCGTAGCCCAGGTATTGGCGCGACACCGACACCACCAAGCGCAGGTGCGAGAGGACCAGTTTGCGGGCAGCTTCCAGGTCGTCGTTGGCTTTGAGTTGGCGGGCAGCCTCTTGCTCTTCCTCTAGGGTGAGCATGGGCATGCGGTTGACCGCAGAGATGTAGGCGTCCAAGTGACCGAGCGAGGGCACGACCGCCCAGGGGTTGCTCAGCGTGATGGCTGTGGCGGGGGAACCAGTTTGAATGTTCATACCAGAACTCCTTTCAGAATACCTCAATATTAGCACTCTCTGGTGAGGAGTGCTAAAAGACAGCGATGCAGCGTCAGCAATCATGGGGTTTTCCCTGATTTTGGAGGCGGCTCACGGCCGCGTCTGTGCGCTGGGGTACGGCTAGGGCCGGGCAGTTCAGCTCAACAGGGCCTGGGCAAACTCGCGGGCGTTGAAGGTTTCCAAGTCTTCGAGCTTCTCGCCAACCCCAATGAAGTACACCGGAATCGGCTTTTCGCGGGCGATGGCGCACAGCACCCCGCCTTTGGCGGTGCCGTCCAACTTGGTCACGATCAGGCCCGTCAGGCCCAGCGTGTCGTCAAAGGCACGCACCTGGGCTAAGGCGTTTTGGCCGGTGTTGCCGTCGATCACCAGCAGCACCTCGTGCGGGGCGGTGCCATCGGCTTTTTGCACCACGCGCTTGATCTTTTTCAGCTCTTCCATCAGGTGCAGCTGGGTGGGCAGGCGACCGGCGGTGTCCACCAGCACCACGTCACGCCCCCGGGCGCGACCGGCACTCACGGCGTCAAAGCTCACAGCGGCCGGGTCACCGCCTTGCTGGCTGATGATCTCGACCGTGTTGCGGGTGGCCCAAACAGCCAGTTGTTCTTTGGCGGCGGCGCGGAAGGTGTCGGCCGCGGCCAGCAGCACACTCAGACCTTCATCGGCCAGGTGCTTGGTCAGTTTGCCAATCGAGGTGGTTTTGCCCGCGCCGTTGACGCCCGCCACCATGATCACGGTGGGGTGGTGGTCGCCAATGCTCAGTGGCTTTTGCAGGGGTTGCAGCAAGTCGGAGATGGCATCGGCCAACAAGGTTTTGACTTGCGAGGGGTCGGTGGCCTTGCTGTCTTTCACGCGGCGTTTGAGGTCTTGCAGCAAATGCTCGGTGGCTTTCACCCCGGTGTCGGCCACCAGCAGCGCGGTTTCCAGCTCTTCATAGAGCTCGTCGTCGATGCGTGTGCCGGTGAAGACGGTGGTGATGCTGGAGCCGGTCTTGCGCAATCCGGCTTTGAGGCGGTCGAGCCAGCCTTGGCGTGCGGCGGGGGCGCTTGCTGTTGCCCCTGCCGGGCTCGGTGCTGCCGCTGTGGGGGTG
>JANQXJ010000100.1 GCA_030729445.1 Limnohabitans sp.
GGCTGTGGGTGTTGCCGCAGATGGTGTGGTGGTGCGTGTCTGAATCGGACCCGAGCGCAGCGTCTGGGGGGCACTCAACTGCCAGTCCAACGTGCCCGCCAAGCTCAGCAGTACAGCAAGGTGCAGCGTCAAAACCAACGTCCCCCAGCCAAGCAAGTTGCGCGTGCTCGGCCGACCGGACCGCGCGACAACGGGAATTGGCTTGGGCGGCACCGTGCTCATGGGTTCACAAGGTGTGTATCAAGGGCTCTGAGGAGAGTTGTGGAATTCGGGTGAGATCACTCAGCTTGAGCGCCAGCCCAAGTCGGCCGATAACTGCGCGGCAAATGTTCGCAGCGCCCGCGCTGCTGGGCCTTGCCAGTCCGCATCGAAGGTGGCCGAAGACCCCAGCGACACCACACCCAAGGCCAGATGTCCCCCTGCATCGAACACCGGCGCACACAAACCTGAAATGCCGGGCAGCAGCACGTTGACCACGCGGCCCAGACCCTGTGCTCGTGTTTCACTCAGCAAGGCTTGCACTTGCGCGGCGGTGGACGGCAAATCACTGCGGCCCAATTTGCGGGCGAGGGCCAGCTCGGCATTGAGCATGGGCCGGGCCTTGTCGGCCGCACCGCCGTGGCCAATGAAGGCGGCAAAGCACTTGCCCGTGGCCGATGACAACAGCGGCATCACATCGCCCAGGCGCAGGCTCACCGGCATGGCCAGTGGCGTTTCTTGCCAGTGCACCAGGGTCGGGCCCCGGTTGCCCCAAACGGCCAGGGCCAGGGTGTGGCCAGTCTGGTCCATCAAAGCAGGCAAACGCTCTCGCGCCAACTTGACCGCATCGAGTCGGGACAAGGTGGCCAGACCCAGTCGCAAGGTGGCCGGGCCCAGTTCATATCGGGTGTTGGCATCCTGCACCACCAGATTCAGACGCTGAAAGCTCACCAGGTAGCGGTGCGCCTTGGCCGCGCTCATGCCGGCCGCACCGGCCAGGTCGCGCAACATCAAGGGGCCGGGGGCTTGCGCCAGCACGTCGAGCAGGGCAAAACCCACTTCCACAGACTGAATGCCCGCGCGTGCTTTGTCCCCTTCCGGGGGGGTATTCATGGTGCTGTCGTTGGCCATATGCTCTAGAATCGGGTTTCGTTTAGTTAAACGAGTTTAACAATGCGTAATTCAAAGCGCCAGTCACCCGTGGTGTCCACGGCGGTGAAGGGCGTACAAAACGGGCAAACATCATGAAATTGGCGACCTACAAAGACGGCTCACGCGACGGACAACTGGTGGTGGTCTCGCGCGACCTGAGCACCGCACATTATGCGACCGGCATCGCCAGCAAACTCCAGCAAGTGCTGGACGACTGGAACTTTCTGGCCCCTCAGTTGGAAGACCTGTACACGACGCTGAACCAAGGCAAAGCACGCCACGCTTTCCCGTTTGACCCGGCCCAATGCATGGCCCCGCTGCCCCGCGCTTTCCAGTGGGCCGATGGCTCAGCCTACATCAACCATGTGGAGCTGGTCCGTGCGGCACGCAACTCCGAAGTGCCCAGCAGCTTTTACACCGATCCGCTCATGTACCAAGGCGGCAGCGACGACTTCATTGGCCCTTGTGACCCGGTGGTCTGCGCCAGCGAAGCCTTTGGCATCGACTTTGAAGCCGAAATTGCCGTCATCACCGGCGATGTGCCCATGCAAACCAGCGCCGACGACGCCATCGAAGGCGTGCGCCTCGTCATGTTGGCCAACGACGTGAGCCTGCGCAACCTGATCCCGAACGAGCTGGCCAAAGGCTTTGGCTTCTTCCAGAGCAAACCCGCCACCGCCTTCAGCCCCGTGGCCGTGACGCCCGACGAACTGGGCGATGCCTGGCAAGGTGGCCGCGTGCACCTGACGCTGCAGTCCACCTGGAATGGCCGCAAAGTCGGCATGTGCGAAGCTGGCCCCGAGATGACCTTCCACTTTGGCCAATTGATCGCTCACATCTGCAAAACCCGCAATGTGCGAGCCGGCTCCGTGGTGGGCAGCGGCACCGTGAGCAACAAGAGCGTGGAAGTGAACGGAAAACCCGAGTGGCCCAAAGGCTACAGCTGCATCGCCGAAAAACGCGCCATCGAAACCATCCTCGATGGCAAGCCCAGCACTGAATTCATGAAGTACGGCGACACCATCCGCATCGAAATGAAGGGCCAAAACGGCGAGAGTTTGTTTGGGGCGATCGAGCAGGAAGTGGTGCCGCTGGAGCGCTGAAGCCAGCAAAGCCCTTGCTCCTGTGGGAGGCCGACCCTGCGGCCGAAGGGCGTGGCACACGCCCCGAAAACTCAATGGGTCAAATGGGCCTGATCAGTAGCCGTGGAACAAAAAATCCATGGCGGCGGTGATCTGATCTTGGGCTTGTGCCAGCGAGGTCACGCGCGACTTCAACACCCGCTGTGGAATCGCGCCCATTTTGGGTGTTTCCAGCAAATACTCTTCACCTTCGATGCTGAAAATCGGCGTCAGTTGAGTCGGCAGCTTGACCTTTGGGAAGTGCTTGAGGCTGCGCAAAGGAATCACCATCTTGGTGTCCAAGCTATTGAGCAGGTCGCTTTGCACATCCAACAAGTAGGGGGTGGTGCCCGCATGGCTGCCCGGGTTGGCATAGACGTCAAAGCGAGCCATCAGAAACTTCTCCACTCATCCAGTGGCAGACCTTCAGCTTCGATGGTGGCGTTGTAAGCCGCGATGAAATCGGCGTGGTCCACGCGCCATTTGCGCTCCTGTTCGAGACGCACCACTTCGCGCAGGTGGCTGTCGCAGACCTGGGAAATATTGATGGTGAGGTGCTTTGCGGCCTCCAGCACATCGTTGCTCAGGCTCAGATTGATAGCACGCTTGCCGGATGCGCTGGTGCGCACGCGAGGGGCTGTGTGGGAAGCTGGCATAGCGATCTCCATGCGCATTTGAATATGTGCATATCTTACCCGCATGCTTGTTGGGCGCACGGGTGAACGACAACGACGCATTGGCTTGAAGGCGCATGAAGCGTAAAAAAGCCATTTGCGCTTCATGTTTGAAGCGTAAATCCATAAAACCCGCTTCTGGTCCGAACTGCGCGAGCAACACCCGCAGCTCACGGCCACGCAAACCAAGGCGATCAACAAACTCAATGACGTGGGGCCTGATGGCTTTGCCAGCGGCATTGGCACTGAAAAATACGTCAACCTATGCCGCGTGTCACGCGCCACGGCCTACCGGAAGTTGACGGCGCTGTGTGAGATGGCTATTGGTGCAGACGGGAGCGGGGGCAACGTTATGCGTTGAGATAGCCCGCGGATCACTCAAAAAAGCGCATCGAGCAATTCTGAGGGGCTCATCATTTTTTTGAATTGCGTACGCTTGATATCGCGATAGTGTTCTCGTACCTTCCGATTTCCATCGGAATCCCTGCGTCCAGGAACGATGGAGGGCTTGTTGCCGTCAATGCTCGGCATCGGCTCATCGACTGCCCCGCCATAAAACAGAAAGTGATCAATCGATAGCGCGTCTTCTGTGTGAACGATGACGACCACACAACTGCCAGCCATCAAGCTGAAATCTTGGCGAATGGAAAACTTCGAAGCAAGACCTTTCAGATGGACTTGTTTGATTTGCAAATAACGAAGTTTTTGACGGCAAGCTAGAACAAGATCGAAACCCGAATCGTCTACTTCAGAGTTGAAAATGTTCAATGGCGTTGATGGATCACGCTTCCACAGCTCTCCCGCCAATGCACCCACTAGCAAATGAATTAACACATTCTCAACATACGAAGAGCGCTCAGCCAACGCTTTTCTGTAGCGTTAAGATGAAGGTTGCTTTGGTTGATTCATTAGCAGGTTGAGCATGCTCAGCCCAACTTCTTCATCAACAACGCATTCACCTGCCCCGGATTGGCCTTGCCCTTGCTGGCCTTCATGATCGGGCCGACCAAGCCGTTCAGGGCTTTGGCGTTGCCCGCCTTGAACTCTTCCACGTTCTTGGGGTTGGCGGCCAGCACCTCGTCGATGATTTTTTCCAGCTCACCGGTGTCGTTCATCTGCTTGAGGCCTTTGGCTTCGATGATGGCGTCGACATCGCCTTCGCCGCTACCGGAGGGGCCTTCTTGATTCCACAGACCTTCAAACACCTGACGCGCCGCGTTGTTGCTGATGGTGTTGTCGCTGATGCGGCCGATGAGAGCCGCCAGTTGGGCTGCGCTGACGGGCGATTGCTCGATGCTGAGTTCGCTGGCGTTCAGGCGGCGTGAGACTTCGCCCATGATCCAGTTGCTGGCCAGTTTGGGCTGGCCGCAGGCCTTGGCCGTGGCTTCAAAGTAGGCAGCCACCGCCTTGCTTTGCGTGAGCTGCGTGGCGTCGTACTCGGGTAGCGCATAGTCTTTGACGAAGCGTTCGGCCATGACACGGGGCAGCTCGGCCATCTCGCCTTTGACACGCTCTACCCAGTCGCGGCCAATCACCAGCGGTGGCAGATCTGGGTCTGGGAAGTAACGGTAATCGGCCGCGTCTTCCTTGGTGCGCATGGCGCGGGTCTCGCCCGTGTCGGGGTCGAACAGCACGGTGGCTTGCTGGATGGCGTGGCCGTCTTCGATCTGGTCGATTTGCCAGCGCACTTCGTAGTCGATGGCTTGTTGCATGAACTTGAAGCTGTTCAGGTTCTTGATTTCGCGGCGGGTGCCCAGCTCGGCGCCAGGCTTGCGCACCGACACGTTGGCGTCACACCGGAAAGAGCCTTCTTGCATGTTGCCGTCGCAGATGCCGATCCAGGTGACGATCTTGTGCAGCTCTTTGGCGTAGGCCACGGCTTCTTCGCTGCTGCTCATGTCGGGTCGCGTCACGATCTCCAGCAGGGGGGTGCCAGCGCGGTTCAGGTCAATGCCTGACTGCCCAATGAAGTCTTCGTGCAGTGATTTGCCCGCGTCTTCTTCGAGGTGGGCACGCTCCAGGCGCACGGTTTTGCGCACAGTCTCTTTGCCTTCTTCCAAAAAGAACGACACCTCGCCGCCTTGCACCACCGGGATCTCGAACTGGCTGATCTGGTAGCCCTTGGGCAGATCGGGGTAGAAGTAGTTTTTGCGGGCAAAGATGCTGCGCTCGGCGATGTGGGCGTTGATGGCCAAGCCAAATTCAATGGCGCGCTCCACAGCGCCCATGTTCATCACCGGCAGCGTGCCGGGCAGGGCCATGTCCACCGCGCAGGCCTGTGTGTTGGCTTCGGCGCCAAAGGCGGTGGGTGCGCGGCTGAAGATCTTGCTCTTCGTAGAGAGTTGGGCGTGTGTTTCAAAGCCGATGACGACTTCGTAGCCTTGGACGAGTTTGCTCATGGTCTTAAACCCCCGCTGGTTTCTGGAGGTGGAAATCGGTCGCCTGTTGCAGGCGGTGTGCGGCGTTCAACAACTGGGCTTCCTTGAAGTAGTTGCCGA
>JANQXJ010000101.1 GCA_030729445.1 Limnohabitans sp.
TGATCACCCCAGCGACAGTAAAAAAGCCCTGGGCTGCGCACAATCGCAGCCCATGGGAACCCTCTATTTGGTCCGCCACGGACAAGCCTCCTTTGGGGCCGATGACTACGATCAACTCAGCCCACTGGGCCGCCAACAGGCTGTGCGCTTGGGTGAATATTTGCGGCCCAAGCTGCAAAACAAGCCCATTGAGGCCGTGATGATGGGCAGCTTGAAGCGCCACCGCCAAACCTGGGAAGGCATTGCCGAAGGCGCGGGCCTGCCGCACACCCCAGCCGTTTGGCCGGGACTGAACGAATACGACAGCCACGCGCTGATCGAGTCCATCCACCCCGAACCACTGGCCAAACCCGACACGCCCGAGCTGTACCGCCACCACTTTCGCCTGCTGCGCGACGCGCTGCAGGCCTGGATGGCCGGGCGCACCCAGCCGCGTGACATGCCCAGCTATGCCGACTTTGTGGGCGGCATCGAGGCGGCGCTGGACCATGTGCGGCAGTCACACACCGGAGACGTGATGATCGTCTCCAGCGGTGGCCCCATCTCGACTGCCGTAGGCCGCGTGCTGGGCACCCCGCCCGAGACCACCATCGAGTTGAACCTGCGCATCCGCAACACGGCGCTCACCGAATTTGTGTTCACCCCCAAGCGCCACATGCTGCTGACCTACAACACCCTGCCACACTTGGACAGCGACGCGCACAAAGACTGGATCACCTTCGCTTAAAACGCCGAATTTCCCTGGTGAAAATTGGGTGTATTCCCTATAAATAACCGTAAAAATTCAAGGGCAAAATAGGCGGCATGAATTGTTCAACCGCCCGGCTTGCCCTTCAGAAACTGGAAGGCGGCATTGAGCTCTCCCAAACACCTGCCGATCTGGTCGATCGAGCGGGTGCACAACTGAGCGCGGAACTTGAGCAATGGGGCCTTGAGTCGGCAGTTCAGACCCTCGGAGTGCCCTTGAAAGACGGCACGGTGGCCTTGATGGCCAACTTGCGGCCCGAATTCAAGCAAACCCACATGCCCGGGCACAACAGCCTGAACTTGATCCGCAGCTTGAAGGACATCGACCCAACTGACCACGCCAAACACACCGACGAGATCTGGGCTTTGGAGCGTGAAATCTGGGTGGCCCTGCTGGGCTCGCCGCATCGCTTTGCGTTCCATGACCTGAAGGCGCTCCAGTCGCATGTTCGGGTCAGGCGCAACATGGCCTTGGCCGCACGATTGACCGCGCTGGCCTTCAAAACCGAAGCGGCCGAACGCCCCGAAGCCGATTGGCACTACGAAGAAGAACCGGGGTTCATCCTCAAGCCGGGCCGCCCCTTGATCAACGCGCTGATCGCCGCCACGCAACCCGAGGCCACCGGAAAGCTGTACGACTTCTCGTGCTACCGCGCCACCGAATACGTGATCTTGCTGGGCATCGCACAAGAGTTGCAGGCACACCACCCTGCTTTGCTCGCCGAGTTGCAACAACTCAACGAACGCCACGCGGTGCGCTCGGGCCAGTTCCATGAGGTGTTCCTGATCGAGTACGGCAGCATGGAGGCGCCTCTGCCTGCCCGCTTTTATGTCCCGGGCGACCGGCTGTGGTTTCGCAACCCGGACGAGCGCTCCGCCGACGTGACTGGCTACGAAGGCTCTTGGGTCATGTACATGGGCGGCGGCCTGTTCAGCAACTTCTGGAAGCGGGACGCACCGTTCACCCTCGAATCCAAAGCCATTGAAATCTTCCACTGGAAAGACGGTGTCTTCACCGATGCCCAAGGCGAGCTGCAGATGGACGAAACGGTGGTGGAACACCTGGTGGCACAAACCGAGGCCGACCCCGAAGCCCGTGCCCGTGTGCTGGAACGCATGCTGCGCATGCGCGATCCCAAAGGTGTTTATGCCGAAGGCGGCTGCATCGACACCACCCGCGAATACCCCAAAAACGTGAGCCGCGAGCACTGCGACCTGGTGTTACCCGCATTTTGAAAACGGGGCCTCGTGAGCTCAGCCCACTTGGTCTGTGAGCGTGTCAGGCGGCAATTGGTCAATTTCACCCAACAACTGCGCCAAAGCCCGACCCGAGGCGCCCAGCAAAGCCTGGCCTTTTTCAGTGGTGGCGGCCAATGCATTGCCAGCCGCACCGTGGCGGTTGTAGTCCTGCATTTGCCAGCCCAGCTTGGCGCTTTTGCCGTTGCCCAGAATTTCAAACCGCTCAGCGCGGTCTTGCGAGGTGGAACGGAAGTTTTGCGCCAAGTCCATGCGCACCCTCTCGGGGCGCAGCGCCAGCATCATCGACGTCTCGGTGTCGCCCGCGTGCACGCCAAAACGGTGTTCTTCGGGCGGAAACAGCGCATTAACATCCCCACCTTGCGCATCGCGCAGCGGCAAATTGAACCAGCTCACGCTGTAGACCAGCATGCCCAGCCGGGCCCGCAAATCTCGTGCGACGATGTCCATCACACTGACCTGACCGCCATGGGCGTTGAGCAGCACCAGTTTCTTCACGCCACTGGCCGCCACCGACTCGCCGATGTCGGTCCACAAACGGATCACGGTTTCGGCCTTGAGCGTCAAGGTGCCTGCAAAACGCGCGTGCTCAGGACTCAGGCCCACCGTTTGGGTGGGCAAAAACAAAACCGGCAAGTCGGCAGGCAAGTGCGGCAAGCAAGCCGCCACCACCCCATTGACCAAATCGGTGTCCACCGACAGCGGCAGGTGCGGGCCGTGTTGCTCGGTGGCGGCCACGGGCAAGATGGCGATGGCCCGATCGATGGCACGGCCTGGTGCCAAGGCCTGAAAATCGAGGGTGGTCCAGTCGGCCCAAAAACGCGAAGGGTTTTGCATGTTCGGCATCTTAATGGAGCCCGGGCGTGTACAGTGCCTTTCGCAATGTGATGAAGAGCCCCCTGCTCTAGGCGTTGGGGGTCAGAAAGAAGGATGGACGTGAAAGTTTCCGTGTTCTCGCGTGGCTGGGCCACTGTTCAAAGCTGGGGCTTGGCTCTCGGGCTGGGGCTGAGCGCCCTTTTGTTGACGCCGCTGCCCGGCCAGGCACAAACCGGCACGCTGTTTTCGGCCAAGTCCGCCCCCGCCAGCACCTCAGTCTCTTCCACTTTGCTCGGTAGCGCAGCCCATGTGGTCAACACCGAGCAGGTCCGGGCCGAATTGCTGGTCCACGCCCCCGAGGGCATTCGCGCTGGACAAACGTTTTGGTTGGGCCTGCAGATCGAGCACCAGCCGCATTGGCACACCTATTGGCAAAACCCAGGCGACTCGGGCTTGCCCACGCGGCTGCAGTGGCAGCTGCCTGCGGGCTTGCAAGCCGGAGACATTCATTGGCCCCTGCCCAAAAAATTTCCCATCGGTACCTTGGCCAACTACGGCTACGAAGGCCGTTTGCTGTTGACTGTGCCCGTGATGGTGGGGGCGGACTTCCGCTTCCCCGACACCGGGTCACTGACCCTGGGCTTGCAGGCCGAATGGTTGGTGTGCCGCCAGGAATGCATCCCGCAAGAAGGCCGCCTCAGCTTGATTCTGGCCTCTGCCGCGCCCCAAAAAACCCACGCAGCTGGGTTTGAAGCGGCCCAAAAGCTCAGTCCCACACCCATGGCACAGCTGAAACAAGGCGGCACCTGGATCACGGGCGGCCAAGCCACCTTGTCCGCTGACGCCAAGCAGATCAGCCTGCGCGTGCACGGCCTGCCTGCGGCCTGGCGTGGCCAGACCGTGAGCGCCTTCCCGGTCACCCCCAATGTGGTGCACAACGCGGCCGTACAGGGCAAAGACTGGACACAAAACTGGCAAGGCGCGGTTTGGAGCGCCCAGATTCCGGTGTCTGAAGAACGTGGCGACAGCCCAACATCAATGCGCTGGGTGATCGCGGTGGGGCCCGAGTCTGCCCCCAAAGCCCCAGCTTTTGACATCGAAACACCCGTGCAAGGCACTTGGCCCGCGCTGGCCCAAGCTGCGCCCGCTGAGATTTCACCCGCTTTGGCCAAAGCTCTGGCCGAGAACGCCAGCACCGCACAAAAGCCAGCGGCCTCCAGCACCACCGCATTGGGCCTGACGCTGGCCGTTTTGGGGGCCTTGGTGGGCGGGTTCTTGCTCAACCTCATGCCCTGCGTGTTCCCGGTCTTGGCCATCAAAGTGATCGGTTTTGCCCAAGCCGACACCTCTCAGGCCCAACACCGCGCGGCAGGCATGGCTTACACCGTGGGTGTGGTGCTGTCGTTCATGCTGCTGGGCGGCCTGATGCTGGGTCTGCGGGCTGCGGGCGAGCAACTGGGCTGGGGCTTTCAATTGCAGTCGCCCCCGGTGGTGGCGGGTCTGGCGCTTTTGTTCACCCTGCTGGGCCTGAACCTCGCGGGCGTTTTTGAATTTGGGCAGATGCTGCCCAGCAGCCTGGCCACGCTGCAAAGCCGCCACCCCACGGTGAACGCCCTGCACCGCGCCCTTCATGGGGGCCTCTTTGGGCCTGGCGATTGCGCTGCCCGTATGGCAGGCACTCCTGGTCTTTGCCGCCATGGGCGTGGGCATGGCATTGCCGTATCTGGCAGCGAGCTGGTGGCCAGGCATCGCCCGCGCCCTGCCGCGCCCTGGGGCCTGGATGGAGACTTTCCGCCAAGCCATGGCGTTTCCGATGTTTGCCACCGTCATTTGGTTGCTGTGGGTGTTGGGCCAACAAACCGGCATCGATGGGGCGAGCAGCCTGCTGGCCTTGTTGCTCACGGTGGCTTGGCTGGTTTGGGCCCTGGGCCTGAGCGGCCGCACACGTTGGGTATTGAGTGGCATGGCCTTGGCCGCCTTGCTGTGGCTGGGCAGCAGTTGGTTGCCCTTGGCTTTGCGTGAAGCGCCTGCTGAAGCACTTGCCAGCAACACCAGCGCCAGCCAAAGCGCAACCGGCACCTTGTCCAGCGCCAACGGTGCCGCTTGGCAAGCTTGGTCTGAAGCTGCCGTGCAAGCCCAGCTGGCCGCAGGCCGCCCGGTGTTTGTGGATTTCACCGCCGCCTGGTGCGTGACCTGCCAGTACAACAAAAAAACCACGTTGGCCGACGCCAGCGTGCTGGCCGACTTTGCGGCAAGGCAAGTGGTGCTGATGCGGGCCGACTGGACACGCCGCGACCCAGCGATCACGCAGGCGCTCACGGCACTGGGCCGCAGCGGCGTGCCAGTCTATGCGCTTTACGCCCCCGGCCGAGCCCCCATGCTCTTGTCGGAACTGCCGAGCGTGGCCGAAGTCCAAACCGCCTTGCAGGGACTTCCGGCTCGTTGAGCCGCCCTGTTGAAGCGCAGCCGTGTCGCGGACGGCCCTGAAAGTGACGCCGTCGATCTGCGTTCGCGGCCTGCCACAATAAGGGCATGAGCTCTTTTGCCCCCCTCCAAAACGACACCTTCCTGCGTGCTTGCCTGCGCCAGGCCACCGACC
>JANQXJ010000102.1:0-3003 GCA_030729445.1 Limnohabitans sp.
GGCTCGGGCGATGTGGCAAAGCGAAGCGCCTCTGAGCCCGGGCCGCCACCCCACCCCCATCAAGCCTCTACCGACGGTCAACGAAGCCATGTGTTCAAACAAACCGAAACTCCAGCTTGCCCAAAGGCCCGTAGTTCACATCAAACACATCGCCGACCTTCGCGAGCGCGGGCTTGGTGAACGAACCGGCCAACACAATCTCGCCCGCCTGCAAGTGCTCACCCCAAGGCGCGAGTTTGTTGGCCAACCACGCAATGCCCACAGCAGGGTGTCCTTGCACACCTGCCGCCAAACCCGTCTCTTCGACCACGCCGTTTTGGCGCAGCACCGCGCCGCACCACGGCAAGTCGGTGGTGAGCGGGTCGACCCGTTTGGCACCCAGCACAATGCCCGCATTGGCGGCGTTGTCGCTGATGGTGTCGTACACCTTGCGCATGACTTTGGTGTGGCGGTCGAACTGCTCGATGCGCGAGTCGATGATCTCAATCGCAGGCGTCACGTAATCGGTCGCCTCCAAAACTTGCTGCACCGTCACGTTGGGGCCGCGCAGTTCTTTTTTGAGGATGAAGGCCAGCTCCACTTCCACACGCGGCGCGATGAAATCGGTGAAGGGGATGTCCAGCACCTGGCCGGGCGTGCAGTCGTAGCGCATGTCATCCAGCAGCGTGCCGTAATCGGGCTCGTCGATCTGGCTCGAGACCTGCATGGCTCGGCTCGTCAGCCCGATCTTGTGGCCGATCATGGTGCGGCCTTCTGCGAACTTGATCTGCATCCAGGAGCGGTTGATGCGGTAGCCGTCTTCGATCGTCATGCCCGGATAGCGCTTGGAAAAGTGCTCGATCTGCACCCGGGATTTTTCGGACTGGTTGAGCTCGTGCGCGAGCTGCTGGATCTGGTCTTCGGTGAACACGGACATGGCTCAAACCTTGTTGAAAAGTGGATGCAGGTTGCTGTGTTTGGCGTCAAACACCTCGGGGCCGACGTCGATCTGCAGCGTGATGCCGATGTGGCGCTGTGCCATGACGGGTGCAAAAAAGGCTTTGGCCACTTCGAGCAATGTTTGCCCGGCGCTTTGCTGTGTGGCTTCTGTACGGCCACGGCCCATGCGCAGGTTCAGGTATACAAAAGCGTAATCACCTGTGCCGCCTGCATCACGACCCGCCGCGCCGCCATCGGCCACCGCGTAGTGTGGCGCGGGGTAAGCCAGCACGCGTGTGCCGCCTGTGGGGAAAACCTGTTTGCCAGACTCGTCTTTCACGGTGAGCATGGCATCGGCCATCTGGCGGCACAGGTTGGTCATGTTGACTTCGGCGTCCAACTGACCGGTGTAGAGAATCACAAGATGGGGCATGGGTCGCTCTCCTCAAAGGCGGGTGCTGATGGCCGTGTAGCCCTCGGCACGGCTGGCCACGGCAGCGGGCACTTGGCGGCCGTCTTGCGGGGTCACGTCAAAAATCGCGTTGAGCTGGCCTGTGCCACTCGCGCCAAAGTAAGGCGTCACCATGTCCACGCCGCCGTCATAGCCGGTCCAGCCCAAAGCGCCCATCAGCATGGCGGTGTCGTGCATGAAGCCTTCGCCGTGGCCTTTGCTGGCGTACTCGGGCAGCATCTCGCAAAAGGCTTTCCACTCGCGGTTGCCCCACATCTGCAACACCTGCTTGTCGAGCTGCTCCAGAAACGGACTCCAGATCTTGTGGGCAAACTCCGGCGCCAGGCCGTTTTGCGCAAAGCGGTGTGAGAGTGAGCCGCTGGCCAAAAACGCCACCTTGCCGTCGTAATGCTTTTCCACCGCCTCGCGCATGGCCCAGCCCAGGCGGGCGCTGTCGCCCAGGTAATGCACCATGCACAGCGCCGACACCGAGACCACCTTGAAGTACTGGTCTTCGTTCATGTAGCGCAGCGGCACCAGCGTGCCGTATTCCGGGTCCAGCGTGGTGTTGTCGTGCGCCAGCGTTTCCACGCCGTGCGCGTTGGCCACTTTGGCCAGCAGGTGCCCCAGCTCGGGGTTGCCCGGTGACTCAAAAGCCATGTGGTTGATGAAGTGCGGCAGCTCGTTGCTGGTGTAACTGCCCTTGAAGTGCGGCGCGCAGTTGATGTGGTAATTCGCGTTGACCAGCCAGTGCGTGTCGAACACCACCAGCGTGTCCACCCCCATGGCGCGGCAGCGGCGGCTGATTTCCTTGTGGCCGTCAATGGCGCTTTGGCGTGTGCCAAAACGTGGTCCTGGGATTTCGCTCAGGTACATGCTGGGCACATGGGTGATTTTGGCGGCGAGGGCAAGTTGTCCCATGGCGAAGTTCCGGTTGAGTGAGAGGGGTGCGAAGTGCTGTAGCCGCGTCAAACGCCCCAATGTGGGATGTGGTGGCCGCCCAGGCTGACCGCCACGTTCTTGGGCTCACAAAACACTTCGTAGCTCCAGGTGCCGCCTTCGCGGCCTGTGCCGCTGGCCTTGGTGCCGCCAAAGGGTTGGCGCAGGTCGCGCACGTTTTGGCTGTTGACAAAGCACATGCCCGCTTCCACCGCAGCGGCCACGCGGTGGGCGCGGCCCAGGTTCTCGGTCCACACGTAGCTGGAGAGGCCATATTCGATGTCGTTGGCTTTTTCAATCGCATCCTGCTCGTCCTTGAAGGGGATCAGGCAGGCCACGGGGCCGAAGATTTCTTCTTGCGCGATGCGCATGCGGTTATCCACGTCGGCAAACACGGTGGGCCAAACAAAGTTGCCGTGCTTGACATGCGCGGGCAGGTCTGCGGCGTAGCTGGGCTGGTTCAGACCGCCACAGAGCATGGTTGCGCCCTCTTTGGGGCCGAGTTCGATGTAGCTGCGCACCTTGGCCAAGTGGGCCTTAGAGATCATCGGGCCAACGATGGTTTTCTCGTCGAGCGGGTCGCCCACGGTGATGCGTTTGGCACGCTCGGCAAACTTGGCGGCAAAGTCGGCGTAGATGCTTTGCTGCACCAAGATGCGGCTGCCTGCGGTGCATCGTTCGCCGTTGTTGCTGAA
>JANQXJ010000102.1:3103-5380 GCA_030729445.1 Limnohabitans sp.
TCGGCCGCACGCGGCACCAGCTGCTTGCCGGTCTGGCTGATGGTCTGGCCGCAATCTTTCGTCTCGGTTTCCGAGATGTCAGGCACATGCTGCGTGATCAGATCGCCCAGCTTGCGCATGATCTTCGCCCGCTCGGTGGCGGGTGTGCTGGCCCATTTGGGAAAGGCGGCTTTGGCGGCGGCCACGGCGGCGTTGACCTCGGCTTCACCGCCCGAGGCGACTTCGGCCAGCACTTCTTGTGTAGCGGGGTTGACGGTTTCAAAGTAGTCGCGGCCTGCGACGCTTTGGCCGTTGATGAGGTGGTCGATTTTCATGGGTGGGCTTTCACGATGGTGTTGGTCAGTGCGCCGATGCTGTCAATCTCGGTGACCACCACATCGCCTGGGTTGACGTTGACGATGCCGTCGGGCGTACCGGTCAGGATCAGGTCACCGGGCTTGAGTGTCATGAAGCTGCTGAAGTACTCGATGAGGGTGGGCACATCGAACACCATGTCAGCGGTGTTGCCGCTTTGTGTGACCTGGCCATTGACGGTGGTCTGCAGCTTCAGCGCCATAGGATCAGGCACATCGGCCGCATCGACCAGCCAGGGGCCGATCGGCGTGCAAGTGTCGCGGTTTTTGACGCGCAGGTTGGGGCGGTACCAGTTCTCCAGGTAGTCGCGGATGGCGTAGTCGTTGGCCACGGTGTAGCCGCCCACAAAATCGTAGGCATCGGCTTTCTTCACGCGGCGTGCAGTTCGGCCGATGACCACGGCCAACTCGCATTCGTAATGCATGTACTTCACGTCTGCCGGGCGCTGGGTGAAGGCTTTGTGCCCGATCAGCGAGGCCTCGCCTTTCATGAAGGCCAGCGGTTCTTCGGGGGCCTTGAAGGCGAGTTCCTTGGCATGGTCGGCGTAGTTCAGGCCCAGCGCGATCACGGTGCGTGGCTGGGGCACGGGCACCAGCGGCGGCAGCCAGACGACTTCGTCAAAGTCCACGCGCAGACCTTGGTGCGGGCCTTGGGTGATGAGCAACTGACCATCGGATTCAACGGCTTGCTGAATGGCGCCAGACCAGGCAATGCGTGCGTGTTTCATACAGCCTCTCCCTGCACAGTTTGGACCCACGGGGCAAAGCCGGGGACGGTCAGGCACACGGTGTCACCCGCACGGGCACGGGGCCTTTGGCCTTGGGCCAGCACATCGGTGCCCAGCATCAGCACATCGCCCGCTTGCAGGCTCATGAACTCGCCGACATCGGCCAGCAGTCGGTCCACCGGACGCACCAGCTCCGACAGATGCACGGTCTGTACCTTTTGGCCATTGAGCTGCACCATGATGCTCAGCGATGGCAGGTCCACGCTGGCCCAAGGGACAGGGGGGGAGCCACATCCCAAATAGCCATCTCGGCAACGGAATTTGACGGGCGGGCGGTAATAACTCTCGTGGGGCACGGACCAGTCGTTGAGCAGCACCACGCTGTCCGGCATGCCATGGGCACCCATGACCAGGCCGAGCGTGGCCCCAATGTCCACCTCCGTCACCCCATCTTGCAGCAGCAAGCTGCCGCTGGGGTTGAAGGTGTTGGCCGATTTGACATACAGCACTGGCGCCCGGGGCGGGCCTTTGTACGGGTCTTGTGCCATGCGCGGGGCCCACAGGTCCCATTCGCGCTGAAAATTCAAGAGGCAGCCGTAAACGGTGCCCGCAGGTTGCCAATGTTTCATGGTGCAGCTTTCTTTTTGCGGGTGGTCTCAGGTGCTGGGGCGGGGCCTTCGCCCTCCAAGGCAATCACTTGGTCGAGCAAGGCATACAAATCTTGCAGGGCGGTTTTGCCAAGCTGCCCTTCCATCCAGGCGTAGTGGGCTTCGATGCTCTGCGACAGGGCCTGAACCTTGGCCAGCCCCAGTGCCGTCGCACGCACCACCGTCCGGCGGGCGTCTTGCGGGCAGCGGTGGCGCTCGATCAGGCCGTCACGCGCCATGCGGGTGAGTACACCCGTCAGGCTGGGGCCCAGCAAGAAAGCTTCTTTCGCAACCCTTCCGGTTTCCACCCCGGCGCTGTCGTGGGCGTGTTCGCCCAGCACCCGCAGCACCCGCCACTGTTGGTCAGACAGGCCGTGCGAGCGCAGGCTGGGGCGGGTGTGGCCCATGACCGATTCGCGTGCCTGCAAGAGCAGGCGCGGCAGGTTTCGGTGAACGAATGGGGTGTTTTGCATTTATTTAACATGTTAATTGATTGGCGATGGATGCGACTGCGTGTTTTCCCTTGTGCCGCCAAGAAGCGACCGAGTT
>JANQXJ010000103.1 GCA_030729445.1 Limnohabitans sp.
GGGCCGTGGTTGGGCCATGCCAGCTGGCATGCCTACCGGGGCAGTGTCGATTGGGAAGAGGGTCCTGAATCAGGCCCTGAATAAGCTGTTACATTGGGCAGCTCAAATTAAAGGAGCCATCTTGGCCACACCCAACTACGGATTCGAAAAACGCCAGAAAGAACTGGCCAAGAAACGCAAAAAAGAAGACAAGCTCAAGGCCAAGTCCGACCGCAAATCGGGCCTGCTGCCCGAGGACGGGTCCGAGGTCGAGGGTGATGAGGGCGATGCCAACACAGCAGCGCCCGGAGCAGCAGAGCCGTCTGCGCCCGCTGCTTGAAGCAAGGGCTCAACGCCCATCAAGGGGCTTGGGCCAGCTCCTTTGCCAAAACCAGCATGTCTGCCATGCTGTGGCTCGCAGGGGTGACCTGCGGGGCCTGGGCGTAATGCACAAAGTTGTTGCCGGTGGATGTCTCGTAGCCCGGGTCGTAATGGCCTGAGAGCAACTCGGTCACCACCTCGCGCATTTCACCCCGCTCGATGCGTTCTTGCCAGCCTTGCACCACGGCCTTACCGCGAAGGGCCGTCAGCCGCTCCAGACGGTCGGCAAACAGGGCGCGGTCTTGTGTGAAGAACGCATAGTCCTCCAGCAACAAATTCACCCGGTTCTCCAGCGACAAGTCCACCCGCAGGCAAGGGCTGGACCGCATGGCGGCCATCAGCGCATCGGGCACGGCCAGATTGCCCACTTTTTTGCTCTCCGCTTCCACAAACACCGGACGATCGGCGCTGAAACCGCGCAAAGCATTCCAAACCTGTGTGTCAAACGCCTTTTGAGAGGGCTGGGGTGTGCCGGGGATCAGGCCCAGCACCGAGCTGCGGTGGCAAGCAATGGCCTCCAGGTCCAGCACCTGCGCGCCTTCTTGCGCCAAGGCTTGCAGCAAACGCGTTTTGCCTGAACCGGTGGGCCCGCACAGCACTTTGAATTGCAGACGTTGCGCCTGGCGGGGGGTGTCTTCCATCACCTCTTTGCGAAAGGCTTTGTAGCCGCCCTCAATCAGGTGCACCTTGAAGCCGATTTGCCCCAAGATCAGCGCCAGCGAGTTGCTGCGCTTGCCCCCGCGCCAGCAGTACACCAGCGGCTGCCAGTTCTTGGGCTTGTCCATCACATGGGTTTCGATGTGGCGGGCGATGTTTTTGGCCACCAGCGCTGCGCCGACTTTTTGCGCCTCAAATGGGTTGACCTGTTTGTACAGCGTGCCCACTTTGATGCGCTCTTCGTTGTTGAGCGACGGCCAGCTCAGGGCGTCGGGCAGGTGGTCTTCGGCGTGTTCGCCTTCGGAGCGGGCGTCGAGGATCGCGTCAAACTGGTCCAGTTGGGCCATGGCCTCTGAGGCCGGGATCAGGTGAAGGCTCATTTCAGTTGTTTCTTCAAAGTCGGCCAGACGTTGGCCAGCATGCGCGGCTGCGCGGCTTCATTGGGGTGGATGCGATCGGCCTGGAACCATTTGAGGGGTTCGGGGTCGTCGCCTACGCCTTTCAAAAAGAAGGGCACCAGCGCCGCCTTTTGGCTTTTGGCCACTTGGGCATACGCCGCTTCAAACTGGCGGGCCATGTCGGGGCCGTAATTGGGCGGCATTTGCATGCCCAGCAGCAGCACCTTGGCCCCGGCGGCTTGGGCTTGTTGGGTCATGGCCAGCAAATTGCCTTGTGTCATGGCCATGGGCAGGCCGCGAAGCGCGTCATTGCCCCCCAACTCAATGACCACATGGCTGGGCTGGTGGCGTTTGAGCAAAGCGGGCAAGCGCGAGCGCCCGCCCGAGGTGGTGTCACCGCTGATGCTGGCGTTGATCACTTCCACGCCCGGTTTTTCTTTGTCCAATTGTTTTTGCAGCAAAGCCACCCAGCCCGTTCCACGGGCCAGGCCGTACTCGGCGCTCAGTGAGTCGCCCAGAACCAAAATGCGCTGCGCTGAAGCGGCTTGAGCTGACGCGGCAAAGCCCCAGCCGGCAAGGGCCAGCAGGGTCCAGTTAAAGTGGCGACGTCTTAACAAAGGTTTGTGCATGCCTGAATCCATCATTGCCGTGCGTGGCGTTTCCAAAAGTGTGCAAGATGCCAGTGGGCAACTTGACATTTTGCGCGATATCGATTTCTCACTGAACGCCGGGGAAACAGCCGCCATTGTCGGTGCTTCTGGCTCGGGCAAAAGCACACTGCTGGCCATCCTCGCGGGGCTGGACACGCCCAGCACCGGCCAGGTGGTGCTGGCGGGGCAGTCGCTGTTCGATTTGTCCGAAGACCAACGCGCCGCTGTGCGGGCCCAGCATGTGGGTTTTGTGTTCCAGAGCTTTCAGCTCATGCCCAACCTCACAGCGCTTGAAAACGTGATGTTGCCCTTGGAGCTGGCCGATCGGCCGGATGCCCGCAGCACCGCCACGGCCATGCTGCAGCGTGTGGGTTTGGGCGAGCGCCTCAAACATTTGCCCAAAGTCTTGTCGGGTGGTGAGCAGCAGCGCGTGGCCCTGGCCCGCGCCTTTGTGGTGCAACCCGATTTGCTTTTGGCCGACGAGCCCACAGGCAGTTTGGACCACGCCACGGGCGAGGCCATCATGGACCTGATGTTCGCGCTCAACCGTGAGCAGGGCACCACCTTGGTTTTGGTCACACACGACCGGCAGTTGGCCGCGCGTTGCGAGCGCAGCCTGGTGATCCAGGCGGGGCGTTTGAGCGAGGCGACTGCTCAGCCATAAGTCGGTCGTTTTTCCTGTAGCAGCCCACCCCGTGGGCGATGGTTTGCAGGGCCTGTTCCATGCCCATCGCTGAATGTTGGGATCGGGCAGGGCGGTGGGACCAACGATAATCCCAACATGTCATCCCACAAAGTGCTGTTCGGCTTCCATGCCGTGGGCGTTCGTCTCAAGATCGCCCCCCAATCCGTTGTTGAAATCCATTACGAGGTCACGCGCCGCGACGCCCGCATGCGGCAGTTCATCGACAAAGCCCGTGACTCGGGCATGCGCATGATCGAGTCGGACAATGAACGTCTGGCCAAACTGGCCGGTGGCCATGGCCACCAAGGCGTGGTCGCTCTGGTCACGCCCATCCCACAAAACCATTCGCTTGACGACCTGCTCGACACCGTCGAAGGCCCACCTTTGCTCTTGGTGCTGGACGGCGTGACCGATCCACACAACTTGGGCGCTTGCCTGCGCGTGGCCGATGGCGCGGGTGCTCATGCCGTGATCGCTCCCAAAGACCATGCGGCTGGCATCAACGCCACCGTGGCCAAGGTGGCCAGTGGCGCGGCCGAAACCATGCCTTACTTCATGGTCACCAACCTGGCCCGGACTTTGGGCGAGCTCAAGGAGCGCAGCATCTGGGTGATTGGCACCAGCGATGACGCGCCGCGCAGCATTTACCAGGCCGACCTGAAAGTGCCCACCGCTTTGGTTCTGGGGGCCGAAGGCGCAGGCATGCGCCAGCTGACCCGCAAGAACTGTGATGAATTGGTGAGCATCCCGATGCGTGGCGCGGTCGAGAGCTTGAATGTCTCGGTGGCCAGTGGTGTGTGCTTGTACGAGGCCTTGCGTCAGCGCAGCTGAGCCTCTGGAACCAGTTCAAAACCATTCAAAAAGGGAGCCTGTCATGACCAAAAACACCAGCCGAATCGCTCTGATTCTTGCCGTCGGCGCAGCCAGCCTGTTGGCCGCCTGCACCCAAGAGCAGCAAAACAAAATCAGCCGCAGCATCCAGAACTGGACCGGCACCAACGGCGTGATGGAGGTGTATGCGGGCGAAAAATTGGTGCGCCGCTTCATCAAGGTGGACAAAGTCAGCACCGCTTTGGGTACAGACGATGGCAAAGCCCGTGCCTACCGCTATGGTTACGGCGTGCTCGACGAGAACTTCAATCTCGAGGTCGATCCAGGCGAGAAAAAAGTCTATTTCGAGGTCAGCGATTACTCGAACACCGTGTTCTTCGAGAGCCCACGCTAAAAACAGTCGCTTTGCGCTGAGGGTTGCGTTTGCCGCTTCACACCCAGCCCAGAGCCCCGAGGAGTGCACCAGCACCAATCAGCCACAACAAGTGGATGCGGGTGCGCCAGACCAGGCCCATGGCCACCAGCGTCAACACCCACAGGGGCCAGTCGCGCATGGGCTCGTTGTGGCTGGCCGTGAGCAGCCAGCCCGTGGACACCAGCAGAGCGATCACCACGGGCGCCATGCCCAGTTTGAAGGCCCTCACGCCGCGGTTGTCGCGGTGCTTGTGGGCCCAGCGGGTGGTGGTGTAAGTCAAGATCGAGGAGGGCAGCATGATGCCGAGCAGGCTGATCAGCATGCCCAGTGCCGAAAAGGCCACACTGATCCAGCCGCCGCCCAGGCCTGCGCCCGCATTGAGTCCCACATTCCAGCCCATCAAGCCCACAAACAACACATTCGGCCCTGGGGCCGATTGGGCCAGCGCAATCGACGAGCTGAATTGTTGCTCGGTCAGCCACTGGTTTTCGTCCACCAAAAAACGGTGCATATCGGGTGCGGTGATGATGGCGCCACCGACGGCCAACAAGGACAGCGACAGAAAATGGTTGAACAAAGCCAACCAGTCGCCCACGCTCAATTGAAGCTCGAGGATCATGGGGCGGCCTTTGGGGCGCTGGCCTGGCGCGTCAATTGCACATAGGCCCAGCCGCAGGCCAAGCTGCCAATGCCCAGCAGCACCCAAATGAGGGGCCAGCGCAACAAACTCACGCCGATGAAAGTGCTCAGCATGATCGCGGCGCTGACGCCGATCCCGATCGGGTTGGATTTGAGGGCGGGGATGAGTTTGATGCCCGTGGCCGCAATCAAGCCTGCGGCCACGGCCCCCATGCCACGCAAGGCCCCTTGAGCCCACGCCAGATCTGCCACGCTGCCAAATGCCAGCGCCAGCACCAGCAAAACGGCCGTGGGCGCAGCGAGCATGCCCGCCAATGCCGCCAAAGCGCCCGCCAAACCGAAATAACGTCCGCCAATCATCAAGCAAAAGTTGATCACATTGGGGCCCGGCAGAATTTGGGCCACTGCCCAGTCCTCGACAAATTGGGTTGGGGTCATCCAGCGTTTGCGTTCAACCACTTCGCGTTGCACAACCGCCAACACCCCACCAAAGCCCTGCAAAGCCAAAAAGGTGAAAGACACAAACAGATCGGTCTTGGACTTCGGACGGTTCAGAGGTGGTTCTTCAGGCATTTGGACATTATGGAGTCCTCAAGGCTCTCTGATCAGGTTGAACTGTCACCTTCCAGCCAGACCAACTGCCCCCGGCCACTCTCGCTCAACCGCGCCATCCATTCGGCGGCCTGGCTTTGGGGCAGCGCAAAACGCAAAGTGACCACGCTGCCGTGGCT
>JANQXJ010000104.1 GCA_030729445.1 Limnohabitans sp.
CGCTGCTGCCGCTGGTGGCTTTGGGCACGGTGGCCGACGTGGTCAAGTTGGACGCGAACAACCGCCGTTTGGTGGCCCAAGGCCTGCGCCGTGTGCGGGCCGGGGCCATGCCGCCCGGCATGGCCGCGCTCATGCGGGCAGCCAGCCGAGAAACCGCCAAGGCCACCACCTTTGACTTTGGCTTTGCCTTGGGGCCACGCATCAACGCCGCAGGCCGCTTGGCCGACATGACACTGGGCATCGAGTGCCTGCTGACCGACGACGCGGGCCGCGCCGACGAACTGGCCCGGCAGCTGGATGCAATCAACCGCGAACGCCGCGTGATCGAGGGCGACATGCGCGAGATGGCGATGGAGATGGCCGAGTCGCTGTTTGACGAGGGCGACGAGCCGCCGCCCGCCATTTGTGTGTTCGACCCGGATTTTCATGAAGGCGTGGTGGGCATCGTGGCCTCGCGCATCAAGGACAAATTGCACCGCCCCACCTTTGTGTTCGCGGCCAGCAGTGCCCCGGGCAAGGAGCACGAACTCAAGGGCTCAGGCCGCTCGATTGCGGGCTTTCATTTGCGCGATGCGCTCGACCTGGTGGCCAAACGCGCCCCGGGCGTGCTGCTGCGCTTTGGCGGCCACGCCATGGCGGCGGGCTGCACGATTGCGGAAGAGCACTTGGATGTGTTTGAAGAAACGCTGAACCAAGTGGCCCTGGAATGGCTGGACGCGGCCACGCTGCAACGCCGCCTGGAAACCGATGGACCGCTGCCAGCCGAGTACCGCCGGGTGGATTTGGTGGACATGCTGCACCACGAGGTCTGGGGCCAGGGCTTTGCGCCACCTGTCTTTTGCGAAGAGATCGAGGTGGTGTCGCAGCGCTTGGTGGGTGAGAAACACCTGTCGCTCAAAATGAAACACCAAGGCCAGCCGGTCGAGGGCATCTGGTTTGGCCGCACCGAGCCTTTGCCCGCACGCGTCAAATTGGCATACCGGCTGGATGCCGACGAGTGGCAGGGCCAAAAGCGGGTGCGCTTTTTGGTCGAAGGCGCCGAGCTTTAAAACCCCAGTGACTCAATGCTTGGTCGCGACCTTACCCTGCAAGGCGTTGAGCACGGGCGCGGACACAAGACCCGATACATCGCCACCGAGCTTGGCGATTTCGCGCACCAAGGTGCTGCTGATGTGCTGCACATGGGCGCTGGTGTGCAAAAACACGGTGTCCACTTCCGGGGCCAGGTGGCGGTTCATGCCCGACATCTGGGTTTCGTAGTCGTAATCGGTCACCGAGCGCAGGCCGCGCACGATCACCTGGGCGTTTTGCGCCCGCACAAATTCCACGATCAGTCCGTCAAACGGCAGCACCTTCACATTCGGGCAATCGGCCAGCGCGGCTTGCGCCAAGGCCACACGCTCGTCCAGACTGAACAAGGTTTTTTTGTGGTGCGCCACGGCCACCGCGATGATGACCTGGTCAAACATCTGCGCGGCGCGGCGAATCGCGTCCTCGTGCCCCAAGGTCAACGGGTCAAAGGTGCCCGAATACACAGCGGTCACAGCGGTGTCAGCAGATCGGCTCATGGTGTGTCTCCTTCAACAGGGTTGGCAGTTGGGGTGGGCACAGGCTCGGACACAGACTGGGAACTGGTCCGTTGCAACAAATGCGCATGCACCGCACCCGCTTTGAGGTGGCGCTCGCAGCTCAAACCCAGTGCACCCAAGGCCTCGGCAGGCCAGGCCACAGGCGCTTCCAGGTAAATCCAGCCGCCTTCAGGCACAGCCCGGGTGGCGGCTTTCAAGGCAGGTTCAAACCAAGGGCCATCAAAGGGCGGATCAATGAACACCAGATCCACACTGCCCGCCGGCAAACGGCCCAAAGTGCTCACCGCGTCGCCGCGCTGCACACTGACCATGCTGGCTTTGAGGCGGGTGGCGTTGTCTTGCAAATCGCGCACCAGCACGGCGTCTTGCTCGACCATCAGCACATGGGCCGCACCGCGCGATGCGGCCTCCAGGCCCAGCACGCCCGTGCCCGCAAACGCGTCCACGCAGCGCCAGCCGCTCAGGTCTTGCCCCAGCCAGTTGAACAGGGTTTCACGCACGCGATCGGGCGTGGGCCGCAGGCCAGGTTTGTCGATGACTTTCAGCCGTGTGCGCCGCCACTGGCCGCCGATGATGCGGATCTCATGGGAGGACGGGCCTTTGGGCACCGGGTTCTTGGGTTTTTTCTCGGCGGCATGACGGGCTGAGCCGGTCAGCGGGGGCCGTTTGGAAGGGGCTGAGGACATAGCTTGTGAGTGTAAAGGCCCAAACCCTTGTCACCTGACTTGTCCTTCAAGGCTGGCCACCCACCACCACCGTCACCATGCGCTCAGGCTGCAGTATTCGGGCCATGGCGCGTTGCACATCGGCCGCGCTGACGCGCTCGATCTGCCGCGTCCAACCGCTCAAATAGTCCAGCGGCAAACGGTTCCAAGCGATGTTGGCCACGTTGTCCAGCAGTTTGCGGTTGCTGTCGATGCGCAGCGCAAAACCACCCACCAAGTTGGATTTGGCCGCGGTCAGCTCGGCTTCGGTTGGACCCTGGCGCACAAAGTCTTGCACCACCTCTTGGGCCACGGCCACGGCTTGCTTGGCTTGGTCAGGCCGGGTTTGCAGCCCCACGGTGAAGGCCCCGGCATGCAGACCGGGAGAAAAATAGCTGTACACGCTGTAGCTCAGGCCGCGTTTTTCGCGCACTTGTTCGGTCAGGCGCGAAACAAAGCCGCCGCCGCCCAAAATATGGTTGCCCACGAGCAGGGCAAAAAAGTCTGGGTCGGTGCGCTTGTAGCCGGGCTGGCCGATCAGCACATGGGCCTGGGCCGAGTCAAAAGGCAAGTTCAGGCTTTGTGCGGCGGCCAAAGGGGCCACTTCGGGCACAGGCGGCAAGCTCGGGCAGCCTGACTCGCGGGGCCATTGGGCCAGCAGGCGCTGCACCATGGCATCGGCTTGAGCCCGTGTCAATGCGCCCACCACACTGACTGTGGCGCGGCAAGGCCGAAGGGCCTGGGCGTGCAGATTTTTCAGGTCTTGGACACCGATGCGCCCAAGGGTCTCGGGCGTGGCGCGTTGACCATAGGGGTGCGAGCCATACACGGCCTGGGCAAAGCGGTGTTGCACCACCGTGCCAGGCTTGGTGAGTGATTCGCGGATGGAGGCACTGATGCGTTCGCGGTCGCGCAACCACATGGCTTCGGGGAAAGCCGGGTGTGCCATTTGCCGCGCAGCCAACGCCACGGCTTTACCCAGCAAGTCGGGGTAGCTCAGGCTGCGCAGGCCAAAACTCATGCGGTCACCGCCCGCACTCGCACCAAAGCTGGCGCCCAAGTCGGCCCAGGCTTCACCGATCTGGTTTTCATCCAGGGCATGGGGGTAAAGGCCTTGGCCTTGCGGTTCGGCCCGCGTGCCGTTGGCCATTTGACCGGCCATGATCGAGGCCAGGCCCGCCTGCGCCGCCGGGTCTCGGCGGCTGCCCGCGTCGATATCGATCTGCACATCCACCATGGGAATGGCGTGGCTCTCCACCAAATAAACCTGCGCACCACTGGGCTGTGTCCAGTGCTGGATGGGCAAAGAAGCCTGCGCCCAGCTGGCTGAGGCCCAACAGCCCAGTGCCAAGGCCGTGCGCCGCCAAGCGAGTGCGTTCAAAGAAGTCATCAGGGACATGGGGTGTTGGACTTTCATGGCGAGGCGCTTGTTGGGCGATCAATGACGGGCGCCGGGCAAGGCGCGACGCGCCCGGGGCTGGCCCGACAAAGGCTGTGGCCGCAAAGTCGCCACGGTGAGGCTGTCGTCACCAAAATACTTTTGCGCCACGGCCTGCACCTGGGCGGGTGTGACCTGTCGCAACCGGGCGATCAGCTGCGCCCCGTAATCCGGCGGCAAACCCAGCGTCCAGGCCACGCCGAGCTCGCGGGCTTGGTTGAAGACCGAGTCGAGTTTGTAGATTTCGCTGGCCACCCATTGGGTTTTGACGCGCTGCAGCTCGGCCTCGTTGATGCCCTCGGTGGCCACACGCTGCACCTGCGCCCGCAAGGCCGCTTCCAAGGCTTCAGGGCTTTGGCCTTTGGCAGGCACACCTTGCAGATAGAAGAACTGCGGCCCCCGGCCCATGAGGCCGTTGTAGGCGCCCACGGTGTCAGCCAAGCGCTGATCGCCCTGCGTCAAAGCACGCTCCAGTCGAGCACCGCTGTAACCATCCAGTACGGCCGCCAGCACCGTCAGGGCCAGGGCATCGTCGTGCTCTGGCGAGGCCACGAGGCTCACCAATCGCGGCACCTTGAAGGCCAAGGCCACATACGACTGCTCGGCCGGGGCTTTGAATTCAAAGCGGCGCAGGCCTTGCTGCGCGGGCTCGTCCCGGGGCTTGCGCTCGGGCACGGCGCGGGTCGGAATGACACCGTAATACTTCTCAGCCAGTGCCTTGACTTGCAGCGGGTCCACATCGCCCGCCACCACCACCACCGCGTTGGCCGGGGTGTACCACTTGCGGTAAAAGTCGCGGGCGTCTTGCGCCGTCATGGCCTCCAGGTCGCTCATCCAGCCGACGATGGGGCGGCGATACGGCGAGGCCGACAAGGCCGTGGCCGAGAGCATTTCGTGCAACTGGGCTCGAGGGTTATCGTCGGTTCGCAGGCGACGTTCTTCTTTCACCACCTCGAGTTCTTTGGCAAATTCGGCATCGGGCCACTGGTTGTTGGCAAAGCGGTCCGACTCCAGGCGCATCACGGCTTCCAGTTGGTTCGACGGAATCTGCTGGTAGTAACCGGTGTAGTCCTTGGCGGTGAAGGCGTTTTCGCGTCCACCCAAAGCGGCCACGCGCCTTGAGAACTCGCCCACGGCCAAGGTGGGCGTGCCTTTGAACAGCATGTGTTCGAGCACATGGGCCACGCCGCTGGTCCCATCCACCTCGTCCATGGAGCCCACGCGCAGCCACACCATGTGCACCGCTGTGGGGGCGCGGCGGTCGGGTTTGACCCACACACTCATGCCATTGGCCAAGGTGAAGGTGTGCACCTGGGCCACGCTGGCTGCTGGCGCTTGGCCTGAAGTCTGGGGCGCCGCCTGACCTTGCGGGGCCTGCGCCGTGGCGCTGAAGCTGCTGGCCAGCAGGGCTGTTGCCAGCGAAAGTCCCAAGAGAAAGTTCGGTTTCATAGAATGCATGATCCTTGAAATCCACGCCATGTTCAGTTTCTTCAAAAAAAAATCCCCACCTGCTGAGGTCCCATCGGCTTCAGCGGCAGCCTCACCGGCTGTTTCGCCCGCCGTTTCTGCACCCGTGGCCGCACAGGCACCCGCGCCTGTCAGTCCCCCCACAGCGGCTGCAC
>JANQXJ010000105.1:0-4213 GCA_030729445.1 Limnohabitans sp.
CTCCTGGTGGTGGGCTCGCGTTTGCGCAGCAACGAGACCTTGACCTACAAACTGCAACTGCCGTCGCACCGTTTTCGCATTGACGCCAATGCACTCACCCAGAATCGGGCTTAC
The DNA here is from genome assembly GCA_030729445.1 of Limnohabitans sp. Lineage (GTDB taxonomy): Bacteria > Pseudomonadota > Gammaproteobacteria > Burkholderiales > Burkholderiaceae_C > Limnohabitans_A. Next base: position 115 of record JANQXJ010000105.1, read on the forward strand.
GACAGCGAGTACTTTGTGCAAGGCGATGCAGCGTTAACCCTGGACGCCCTGGCCGATGCGCTGGAGGGCCGCATGCAGACCGATCCGGCATTCTTGGCAGATCTGAAAAATGCCCGGCGAGAAGCCGAGGCCTTGGTAGACAGCACTTTGGGGCCTTACGTCAAGCTCAAAAACAGCCTACAAGCAGCGACCGGAAAAGCCTTGTGGTGGGTGCGTGACATCACCTTGTCCAACACCATGTGGGGCAACCGCGCACCCGTGCTGGACAATCCGCGTGCGGGTGTGCACGCCCTGGGCGGCGGCATTGGTCAAGGCTTGGCCATGGGCATTGGTGTGGCGCTGGCCAACCATGAACATTCGTTGGGGCGCAAGACCGTGGTGCTGGCGGGTGACGGCGGCTTCATGCTCAACGTGGGCGAGTTGGCCTGCGCGGCGCAAGAGCGGGCTGACATGCTGATTTTGTTGATGAACGACAGCCGCTATGGCGTCATCAAGAACATTCAAGACGCCGTCTATGGCAGTCGCCATTGCTATGTGGAATTGCACAACCCCGACTTTGCGCAGTTTTGCGCCAGCTTGCAGGTGGCGCATCACAAACTGAGCGATCCGGGGCAGACCGATGCCGTGTTGCAACAGGCCCTGCAGACCCCTGGCCCGGTGGTCGTCGAGGTGGACATGGCCGCTTGGGGCGCGTTTGCCGTGAAGTTTGCCGGCCCGCCCAAGAAGACAGACTGAGCCATGCTGATCCAAGAACTGACCCTGATTGGATTTGGCGCCATCGGGCGTTCTGTTCACCAACGCATGCTTGGTCATGCGGGGGTGCGCATCACGCACATCGTGGTGTCAGCGTCCAAAGTGGCGGCCTTGCAGGCTGAATTGGGTTCGGGTGTGGTGGTGACGCACCAAGTGCCAGAAACGACGCCTTTGGTGTTGGAGTGCGCGGGCCACACCGCCTTGACGGCTCATGTGTTGCCCGCTTTGCGGCGTGGTACCGAGTGCGCCGTGTTGTCGATCGGGGCCTTGTCTGAGCCCGGCCTGCCCGAGCAACTGCAAGCCGCAGCCGAGCAGGGGGGCACACAGTTGCACCTGTTGGCCGGTGCCATGGGCGGTATCGATGCGCTGTCAGCGGCACGCGAAGCGGGCTTGAACAGCGTGACCTACATAGGGCGCAAGCCGCCAGCGGGCTGGCGTGGCTCGCCTGCCGAGGCTTTGGTCGACCTTGATGCATTGACCGAGCCGACCGTGATTTTGGACGCCACAGCCCGCGAAGCAGCCCGCCTGTACCCCAAGAATGCCAATGTGGCCGCCACCCTGTCTTTGGCAGGTCTGGGGCTGGATAACACCCGCGTGCGCCTGATCGCCGACCCGGATGTGACCGACAACATCCACGAATTCGAGGCCAAGGGCGCTTTTGGAGAGATGCAATTGCGCTTGCGCGGCAAGCCCTTGGCCGACAACCCTAAAACATCGGCACTCACGGTCTTGTCCGCTGTGCGCTTTCTGCACAACCGCACGGCCAGCTTGACCGCCTGAACCGGAGCCCTCTTGATGACTGAAAAAATCCAGACCTTGCTTGCGGGCCGCTGGCGTGATGCCACTGGGCCTGCCTATGAGACCGAATACCCACACGATGGCTCGGCTGTGGCGCAGCTGTATGCAGCCACAGTGGGTGATGTGGACGAGGCCGTTCAGACGGCCGAGCAAGCGCGCTTGCAGCCCGCGTGGGCTCGCCTCATGCCCCATGAGCGTGCAGGCATGCTGCACCGGATCGCTAACGGGATCCGCGAACAATCGGAAACTTTGGCCCAATTGCAGCGCTTGGACAACGGAAAACCCATCAAGGAATGCCGCGCCCTGGTGGCCAGTGCTGCGGGGACGTTCCAGTACTTTGCCGCAGCGGCCGAGACCTGGGAGGATGCGGTCACGCCCACGCGTGGGGACTTCCTCACAATGAGTGTGCACGAGCCTTTGGGCGTGGTCGGTGCCATCACGCCTTGGAACTCGCCCATTGCCAGTGAGGCTCAAAAAATGGCCCCGGCTTTGGCTGCAGGTTGCGCCATCGTCATCAAACCGGCCGAGATCACGCCGCGCATGGCGATCGAGCTGGCCCGCATTGCGCAGCAAGCGGGTGTGCCCGATGGCATCGTGAGTGTGTTGCCGGGCAAAGGCTCGGTGGTGGGCGATGCGCTGGTGCGCCACCCGCTTGTCAAGCGCATTGCCTTTACCGGGGGGACGTCGGTTGGCATGGGCATTCAGCGCCTGGCTGCCGAAAAGCTCATGCCAACCTCGTTGGAGCTGGGCGGTAAATCGCCCACCATCGTGTGTTCCGATGCCGATTTGGACCATGCGGTAGCAGGTGTGGTGTACGGGATCTTCAGTTCCTCGGGCGAGTCCTGCATTGCGGGCTCGCGGGCCTTTGTGCATGCCTCGGTGTATGACGCGTTCAAGTCGCGCTTGCTGGCTGCGATCAAAGGTCTGCGTGTGGCCGATCCGTCGCTTGAAAGTACCCACATGGGGCCTTTGGTGAACCGGGGTCACCGTGATTCGGTCGAGCGGTATGTGCAAATCGGGCGTGATGAAGGCGGCCGAATTTTGTGTGGTGGTGCGCGCCCACAAGGCGGTTATTACGAACAGGGCAGCTATTACCTGCCCACGGTGATGGAAGGCTTGTCCAATACCGCCCGCATGTGCCGCGAAGAAATTTTTGGACCGGTGTTGGCACTCTTGCCCTGGAGCGATGAGGCTGACCTGATCGCGCAATGCAACGACAACGACTACGGCCTGGCCTCGGGCATCTGGACGCGTGACTACAAAGCCGCTTGGCGCATCGGACGGGCCTTGCACACCGGCACGGTGTGGATCAACACCTACAAATTGTTCTCGGTCAGCACGCCATTTGGGGGTGTCAAGTTGAGTGGCACCGGGCGTGAAAAAGGACGTCAAGGCATTTTGGAATACACCACGCAAAAAAGTTTTTACTGGGGCATGAACGCTGCCCCCATGCCTTGGGCCAGCGCATGAAATCTTGCCCCGTGCATGGACGGGCTTAAGCCTGAACCCACCGAACCACAACACAAAAAAGGACTGAACCCATGGACTTGGGCATCGCTGGAAAAAAGGCTTTGGTGTGCGGCGCCAGCGCTGGCCTGGGTGTGGCCTGCGCGCAGGCGCTGGTGCGTGAAGGGGTGGATGTGCTCATCGTGGCGCGCACCGAAGCACCCCTGTTGGCTGCCGCTGAGCGCTTGCGTCAAGAGGCTGCTGGCGCCGTGCAGTGTGTGGCCGCTGATGTGACCACCGAAGCTGGGCGTGCAAAAATTTTTGAGTTGCAACAAGACTTTGACATCGTGGTCACCAATGCGGGGGGGCCGCCGCCAGGTGACTTTCGGCAGTGGGACCGTGACATTTGGGTGCGTGCGATCGAGGCCAATATGCTGGCACCCATCGAGCTGATCAAGGCCACGGTGGACGGCATGATGGCGCGAGGTTTTGGGCGCATCGTCAACATTACCTCCAGCGCCGTCAAGTCACCGGTCGATGGCCTGGGCTTGTCCAATGGCGCGCGCAGTGGGTTGACGGGCTTTGTAGCGGGCCTGGCGCGTACCACTGTGGCGCAAGGCGTGACGATCAACAACCTCTTGCCGGGCACCTTTGATACTGCACGTTTGGCGGGTAACTTTGCGGCCCAAGCCGCACGCCAGGGCATCACGGCAGATCAGGCCATCGCCGCACGTTTGGCCAAGCACCCGGCCCACCGCTTTGGCCGTCCCGATGAGCTGGGCAACACTTGCGCCTATTTGTGCAGCGTGCATGCCGGTTACATCAATGGGCAGAACATATTGCTCGACGGCGGTTCCTTCCCCGGCGTCTTTTGACAGGCCGTTGGCCCGTAACAGATTTCATTTTTCAGGACACTTGAACATGTCGTTTCACATGAACATTGGCATTGTGGGTGCTGGCATTGGCGGCTTGACGGCTGCCATCGCCTTGCGTGCCCAAGGTCACACCGTCACGGTTTACGAGCAGGCTGGGCAATTCATGCGTGTGGGCGCGGACATCAACCTCACGCCCAATGCGGTGCGTGCCCTCGATGGTCTGGGTG
>JANQXJ010000105.1:4223-4554 GCA_030729445.1 Limnohabitans sp.
GCCCATGGGCGACACAGCCGAGCAGCGTTACGGCGCGCCCCAGCTGACGATTCACCGGGCCGATGTGCTGGCGGTCATGGCCGGTGCTGTGCCTGCTGAATGCGTGGTGTTTTCCAAGCGCCTGCGCAGCCTGAGCCAAAGTGATGCGGGTGTGCAATTGGTGTTCGAAGAGGGGGGGCAAGCATCGCATGATGTCGTGTTGGGTGCCGATGGCATCCACTCCAAGGTTCGCACGGCTTTGTTTGGTGAAGAGCAACCCCGCTTTACAGGGGTGGTGTCTTTTCGCGCCGTGGTGCCCACCGAGCTCTTCGCGCAGTTCGCGAACGACGAG
>JANQXJ010000105.1:4564-5196 GCA_030729445.1 Limnohabitans sp.
AAGTGGTGGGGCCCCAACCCGCAAAGCCAGATCGTGACTTTTCCGCTCAATCGCGGTCAGGATACCTTCATTTTTGCCACCACGGGGCAAGACTCCTCGCATGAAGAATCCTGGACGAGTCCGGGCGATGTGAATGAGTTACGCAGCTTTTACCGCGACTACCACCCGGATGCGCGTGCGCTGCTGGACGCTTGTGACAGCGTGCTCAAAAGTGCTTTGTACGAGCGTGAACCACTGCCGCAATGGTCGGTGGGCCGTGTGACTCTGTTGGGTGATGCCTGCCACCCCATGTTGCCCTTCATGGCGCAAGGCGCGGGCATGTCCATCGAAGACGGTGTGGTTGTGGCGCGCTGCCTGGCACAGGCGCATCAATTGGATGATGTCGCGCCGGCTTTGCAGCGTTACGCTGCAGCCCGACAGGCACGCACCGCTGAAATTCAGATCGGTTCTCGCGGCAATCAATGGATGAAAACCCAGGGCAATGCCGATGGCGTTTATGGGTACGATGCTTGGGCGGTGCCTGTATCGGCCTGACGAGCGAATGCCCGGGGTGTGGGCACCCGCGCGCTCAGAGGTCCAGCACCAAGCGCTCGCTTTTGCAACCCGACACGCACACCATCATGACCTGGTTG
>JANQXJ010000106.1 GCA_030729445.1 Limnohabitans sp.
GTGTGGAGAGCCAGCCCGAGATTGAAGTTGTGGAAAGCACCGCCGAGCGCCCGGCTGCCAACAACAACTGGCATTCCGACATCACCTGGCAGGCCAATCCGCCCATCGGCACCAGCCTGTATGCGCAAGTGATTCCGGCTAGCGGTGGCGACACCGTCTGGGCCAGCATGACCACCGCCTACGAGGCTTTGCCTGCCGACTTCAAAGCCTATCTGGAAACCCTGAGCGCCATGCACACTTGGGAGGTGACCGGCTGGACCGAATACTTGCTGCGCCAAGATGCCACGGGCGAGCAACTGCAGGCTGCTCGCGCCAAATACCCGCCCGTGACGCACCCGGTGGTGCGTGTGCACCCCGTCACAGGCAAAAAGATTTTGTACGTCAACCCCACCTTCACCACCCACATCCATGGCCTGCCGCGCACGCAAAGCGACGCCTTGTTGGCGCAGTTGTTTGGGCTGATCACCGCGCCCGAAGTGCAGGCCCGTTTTTGCTGGCAGCCCCATTCATTGGCGGTGTGGGACAACCGCTCAACCCAGCACTACGCCGTGGCCGACTTTTATCCGCAGCACCGCAAGCTACACCGGGTCACGTTCACGGCAGACCATGCATTTTGAGTGCGTCAGACTGTTTGAAAGCGTCTTCGGGTAAGCTTTGCTCAGTCCTTTTTCAGGAGACACCATGAGCGATTCATCCGCCTTCGGCTTTGGCAAATTCGTACCGGGTTTTGACTTTTTACAAAACCTGTCCAATTCGGCAGCGCAGGCCGCACCTGGTGCCAACGCGGGTGCCGTGCCCGGCATGGCCAGCTGGGTGGCGCCCACGCTCAGCATCGAGGACATCGACAAACGCATTCAAGAGTTGAAGTCGGTGCTCTTTTGGTTGGAGCAAAACACCACGGCGCTCAAGGCCACCATCCAGGCGATGGAGGTGCAAAAAATGACTTTGTCCACGCTGCAAAGCATGAACGTGAACATGGCCGATCTGGCCAAGGCTTTCACGGTCAAAGCGCCAGCAACAGCTCCTTCAACAGCACCAGCGCCGCAAGCGGCTGCGCCACAGGCCGCTCCTGAGCCGAAACCCGTTCCAGCAGACGATGCGGCCAAAGATGTACCTGAAGAACCCGCAAAGGGACCCGCTGCGGCCAAGCCTGCGGTGGATCCGATGCAGTGGTGGGGTGCCTTGACCCAGCAGTTTCAAAACATTGCCGCAGCGGCCGTCAAAGACGTGGCCGCCGAGGCCATGAAGACGGGCATGACGGCCAAAGGGGCCAGCACGTCAGCCGCTGGCAAAAAACCAAGCCCCGCCAAAAAGGCCGTGGCCAAGAAGTCAGCCGCTGCCAAAACCAAACCGCTTGCCAAATCTGCGCCGCGCAAGGCCGCCGCCAAGCGCAATACGCCATGAAGTTGTTTCCCTGTGGCCATGCCACCCACCCACAGTGGCGCATGGCCGCTGGCTTGGTGCTGGCGCAGTTGCGCGCCCAGATGGGTTTGCCCGATTACGCCAGTCAGCCCCGATTGGGCTTGCTCTACATCACCGACCATTACGCGCCCGAGGCGCAAGCCCTGCTGGACCACCTGCGCCAGGCCTTGCCCGAGGTGCCCGACTGGGCAGGCACGGTGGGCATTGGCGTGGCGGTGAACAACGCCGAGTACTTTGACGAACCCGCCATGGCGCTCATGTTGTGCGACCTGACGCCCGAGCAATACCGCGTGTTTTCTGGGGTGTCGCCGCTGCCAGCGAGTTGGGCCGATGCGGCCTTGGTGCACGCCGACCCGAACACGCCCGATCTGGCCGAGCTCATTAAAGAGATGGCCGAGCGCACGCAGCAAGGCTATTTGTTTGGCGGTTTGAGCGCCAGCCGCACGCGCAGCGTGCAGTTTGCGGTGCGGGCTGAAGACGCGGGTGGCCCAGAGGTGCACGGCGGTGTCCTCCAAGGTGGCTTGAGTGGCGTGGCCTTTTCACCCGATGTAGCGCTTTTGTCGCGCGTGACACAAGGCTGTCAACCGGTCGCTGTCGAGCGCGAGGTCACCGAAGCCGAAGGCCATGTGGTGCTCAAGTTGGCGGGAGAGCCTGCGCTGGATGTGATGCTGGCGGATTTGGACATCAGCTTGAGCGAACCTCAAAAAGCCGTTGCCGTGGTGCGATCAACTTTGGTAGGTCTGAGTGCGCCCGGGCAGTCTGGCGTGGGCCGTGCGGGCAATCTGGGCAACGACGTGCGGGTGCGCCACATTATCGGTCTGGACCCTGGGCGCCAAGGCGTGGCGATTGCCGAGCACTTGGAGCCGGGCATGCGTTTGACGTTTTGCCGCCGTGATGTGCAAGCGGCCCGTGCTGATTTGGTGCGTGTGTGCGCAGAAATCCGCGAAGCCTTGGAGCCCGAGATGCTGTCTATCGAAGCGATCAACGCCCTGAGCGACGACCCGGTGCCGACCTTGCCCCAAGCAGGCCAGCGCATCGCGGGCGCGGTGTATGTGAGCTGCACCGGACGTGGCGGTCCGCACTTTGGCGGGCCGAGTGCCGAGATGCAGATCATTCGGCACGCCTTGGGCGATGTGCCCTTGGTGGGCTTTTTTGCGGCAGGCGAAATTGCCCGCAATCAGTTGTACGGTTACACCGGGGTGCTGACGGTGTTCACGACCGATTGATCACACACCGCGAGCCCGATCTGTCTTGAACTGCGCCCGGAATTGCGCAAACTGCCCCGCGTCCAGCGATTCGCGCACTTCGCGCATCAGGTTCAGGTAGTAGTGCAGGTTGTGGATGGTGGCCAGCATGGGGCCGAGCATTTCGCCGCAGCGGTCCAGGTGGTGCATATAAGCGCGGCTGAAACCGTCACGGCCACCGTTGTCCCACGACACGCCAGACGTGCCCGCGCACGCGTGGCATGTGCAGCTGGTGTCGAGTGGTTGTGGGTCGTTTTTGTGGCGGGCGTTGCGCAGCTTCAGGTCGCCAAAGCGGGTGAACACCGTGCCGTTGCGGGCGTTGCGGGTGGGCATCACGCAGTCGAACATGTCCACGCCATCGGCCACGCCTTGCACCAAGTCTTCGGGCGTGCCCACGCCCATCAGGTAGCGCGGCTTGTTCGCGGGCAGGCGGTGGGGCGTGTGCGCCATGATTTGCAGCATCAGGTCTTTGGGCTCGCCCACGCTCACCCCGCCCACGGCGTAACCCGGAAAGTCCATCTCCACCAGCGCGTCCAGCGATTCCTGGCGCAGGTTTTCAAACATGCCGCCTTGCACGATGCCAAACAGCGCGTTGGGGTTCTCAAGGCGCGCAAACTCATCCTTGCTGCGCACGGCCCAGCGGCGGCTCATCTCCATGGATTTGCGCGCTTCAGCTTCGGTCGTCAGGTGCCCCTTGGTTTCGTAAGGCGTGCACTCGTCGAGCTGCATCACGATGTCCGAGTTCAGAATGGTCTGGATCTGCATGCTGACCTCGGGCGACATGAACAGCTTGTCGCCGTTCACGGGGCTGGCAAAGGTCACGCCTTCTTCGGTGATCTTGCGCATGTCGCCCAGCGACCAGACCTGAAACCCGCCCGAGTCGGTCAGGATGGGTTTGTCCCATTTTTCAAACTGGTGCAGGCCGCCAAAGCCTTTCATGATGTCCAGGCCCGGGCGCATCCACAGGTGGAAGGTGTTGCCCAAAATGATCTGCGCGCCCATCTCGTGCAGGCTGCGCGGCATCACGCCTTTGACGGTGCCATACGTCCCCACGGGCATGAAGATGGGCGTTTGCACCACACCATGGTTCAGGGTGAGTGTGCCGCGACGGGCGTGGCTGGAGGGGTCGGTTTTGAGCAGGTCGAATTGGAGCATGGCAGGGATTGTAGAAGGGGGTCAGAGGGTGCCATCGCCAAAGCATTGCGCGACCAACTCGCGCAGCCATTGGTGCCCTGGGTCTTTGTGCAGGCGGGCGTGCCAGAACTGGTGAATGGCGCTGCCGTCCACCGCCAGCGGCAGGGCGCGGGTGGTCAGGGCAAAGGGGCCGGACACGCGCTGGGCGAAACGCTCGGGGACGGTGGCGATCAGGTCCGAATGTCCGAGCACATCGCCCAAAGCGACGTAGTTCGGCACCGTGAGGCGGATGCGCCTTTGCACACCTTGTCTCTCCAGCGTTTCGCTGATGGCCGCATCGATCCGTCCGTGGCCCGTGCCTGCGGCGACCACGCGCACATGGCTGGCGTCAGCAAAGTCGCTGAACGACAAGGAGGCGGCTGCGGCCAGCGGGTGCGCTTCGCGCATCAGGCACACATAAGGTTGGCGAAACAGCGCTTGCTGGAAAAAGCCCGCCTGCAGTTGCGGCAGCAGGCCCAGCGCCAAGTCGGTGCGGCCTGAGGCCATGTCGTCTTTCAGGCTGGCGCTGGTCACCGCCACCACATTGAGCGTGACGCCAGGGGCAGCTTGGGCCAGCGCGTCCATCAGTACGGGCAAAAAATACATCTCGCCCACATCGGTCATGGCCAGAGTGAAGCTGCGCTCGCTGGTGGCCGGGTCAAACGAGGCGCGCACATTGAGCGCTTGCTGCAGGCCGTCGAGCGCGGTGGCCACGGGCTCGGCCAGTTGCAGGGCGTAAGGCGTGGGTTCCATGCCCCGTTGGGTGCGCAAAAACAATTCGTCGCCCAAGCTGCTGCGCAGTCGGCCCAAGGCGCTGCTGACGGCAGGCTGGCTCATGCCCAGCACCGTGGCCACCGCCGACACGCGTTTTTCCCGCAGCAGGTGGTGAAACACCAGCAGCAGGTTCAAATCGAGGCGGGCGAGGTCCATGGAGGCGGGTCTATGATTATTTGAAATTCAGATAATGATTATCTTTGAATTTCGATTTACTGAAATTGATGCTTTGCGCATGATGCGCATCAAGAAATTCGAGGAGACGCCATGCGCGAACAACCCATCCACTGGGAAACGGAAGGCACCAGCCGTGTCCCGTTTGCCGTGTACACCGACGAGGCGCTGCACAAAAAGGAGCTGGAGCGCTTCTTTTACAAAAGCCATTGGAGCTATGTGGGCCTGGAAGCCGAGATTCCGAATCCCGGCGACTTCAAGCGCACCGTGGTGGGCGAGCGCTCGGTCATCATGACGCGGGCCACCGACGGGCAGATCCATGTGGTCGAGAACGTCTGCGCCCACCGGGGCATGCAGTTTTGCCGTGAACGCCATGGCAACAAAAAAGAGTTTGTCTGCCC
>JANQXJ010000107.1 GCA_030729445.1 Limnohabitans sp.
CGCGTTGCGCAGGTCGGCGGTGATGCGCTCACCCAGCCAGCTCACGGTGTAGTAACGCCCTGCCGAAAACACCGCCAAAGCCGCCGCCACACCAAACAGCTGCAAGAAGTTGCCCGACAACTGTTCGGCTGGAGCGCCACTGGCCAGGCCTTGGTCAATCAGCTGGCGCAGTACCCACGGGAAAGCCAGCGTGGTGCCCGCGGCCAGCAAAAGGAACAAGGCCGCCACACCCAAGGCCACACGGTAGGGCTTGAAAAAAGGGGCCAGGCCCGAGAGCGATTTGGGAGATGCAGCCATGAACGATCAAAAAATCAGGACAAAAACAGAAAAGCTTGTGAGCCCGTCAAGCATAACGGCAAACCAGCGGCTTCCCGTGTGCTGAACGAAGTCAAGTCGCGCGGGCTTGCCGGATGAACTTTTGGCCGTGCCCGTCTCAGAGCTCGATCACCACATTGCCCACGGTCTGCCCCGCTTCCACCATGTGGTGGGCCTTGGCCACTTGGTCCAGCGGGTAGCGTGCCCCAATGCTGTGTTGTAACTGCCCGGCAGCCAGCATGCCCGACAAACGCGCCACAGCGGTCTGGCGGTCAGCGGGTGTCAGGTCGTAGACCAAAAAGAACTTCACGCCCATGGACTGGAACAGCCAGGGCCGAAACGGCAGGGGCACTTCCAGCGCATTGGAGCCGTAACACACCACCTGGCCATGCGGGGCCAAAGCGCCTTCCGAGGCCCAGCCCGCGGTGGTTGAGAAGTCCATGTCGATGATCACATCCGCACCGCGCCCGTGCGTGAGCGCCTTGACGCGCTGGGGCACCGATTCAGATTTATAAAAAACAGCGTCTTGCATGCCTGCCGCTTGGGCGTGCGCGGCTTTGGCCTCAGAGCCCACGGTGCCGATCACCCGGCCACCGGCCTGGGTCACCATTTGCGTGATGTAGTGGCCCACGGCCGACGAGGCCCCGGTGACCAAGACGTTTTGACCGCGCAAATCACCGCCCAAGCGTTCGGCCAGGATGACCGCCTGCACGGCCGTCAACCCCGGAATGCCCATGCAGGCACCGGCTGCAAAGTCGGTCCCCTCGGGCAGCCCCACGGCCTGCGTGGCAGGCAAGGCAATGAACTGGGCGCAGGTGCCCATGGGGCGCTGCCACTGCCCGTTCCACACCCACACCCGCTCACCCACGCGCGAAGCAGGCACGCCCTCGCCCACCGCTTCGATCACGCCCGCGCCGTCGCTGTGCGGCACGATCAATGGGTCTGACAGGGGTCGAGCGCGGCGCGACTTGACGTCGGAGGGGTTCACACCCGAGGTAGCCAGGCGCACCAGCACCTCACCAGGCCAGGGGCTGGGTGTGGGCAAGTCGCCCACTTGCATCACGTCTTGGGCTTCGCCGTTGCGGCTGTACCAGGCTGCTTTCATGAGAGGTCTCCTTAAAGTGTCAAAAGTTCGTTCAGCGCACACCGTCCCACAAGAGCTTGCACCCGGTGAGGAACATGCCCAAACGGATCAGGCGGTAAAACAAATCGGGCCGAATGCGGCGGGCCATGCGCACACCGATCCAAACGCCAATGGGGGCCAACGGCAACAGCACCAAAGAGGTGGCCAGGTTGCGCCAATCGAGCAGGCCCAGCCAGGCGTAAGGCAGCCACTTGGCCATGTTGATGAAGAAAAACAAATACGCCAGCGTGCCTGTGAACAGGATGGGCTTGAGCTTCAGGCGCATCACATAAGCGTTGACCGGGGGGCCGCCCGCGTGTGCGATGAAACTGGTGAAACCCGAAGTGATGAGCAGCAAACCACCCAACCAGCGCGGCGGCGGAGGGCCATCGGGGTCGGGTTTAAAAAGCATTTGTTGCGCCAGAAACAGCAAGGTGAACGCCCCAACGATGGCCGCCACCAGCTTGGCATCCAGCAGTTTGAACAACAACGCCCCGAGCACTATGCCCACCATGGCAAAAGGCACCATGAAACGCAGCAAGGGCTTGTCCACATCGTTGCGAAAGGCCGCCATGCCCAGCAGGTCCATCACCAGCAAAACGGGCATCAAAATCGCGGCAGCTTGTGGCACGGTGACGGCCAAGGCCATCATCGGCACCGCCAATGAACCGAACCCTGCACCAAAGCCGCTTTTGCTCAAACCCAGCAGCAGCACCGCCGGTATGGCAATCACATAAAAAAAGGGGTCGGTGATGAGCGGGAAATTCATGGACAGGCGGTGTGTCGAGCCATCTTAACGGCCCACAGTGCCGCGCCCTGTCGCGCAGTTTGACGGCCGATGGCCCGAATGCCATGTCGGGCCCCGGGATTGAAAGACCCTGCACCCTGTGAAGCTTTTAGCCTGCGTGACAGGCCCCTTACGGTGACGCACACACAATACGCCTCCCATCATCTCTTGCTCTTGGACACCCATGACTCGCTCCGGTTTGAACGTTCTCGGTGGCGAATTGATCCCCTGCTCTTACGACCCGCTCACGGGTTTTTTCAGGGACGGCTGCTGCAACACCAGCGATGAAGACGCAGGCACCCATGTGATCTGCGCCAAAGTCACGCAGGCTTTTCTGGATTTTTCGCTCTCACGGGGCAACGATCTGGTCACGCCCAGACCCGAGCATCGCTTTGCGGGCCTGAAGGCGGGTGACCGATGGTGCCTGTGTGCGCTGCGCTGGCTCGAAGCCTTTCAGGCCGGGGTGGCCCCGCATGTGGTGCTGGAGTGCACTCACCAAAAAGCCTTGGCTTATGTGACTTTGGAGCAATTGCGCGAGTTCGCTTGGGCCCCGCACTGAGGGCCCCAGGTTCACATCATCATGCTGAGCTGGAACACCGAGTTCGGTGCGCGTGGCATAACCGGTGGCGGCAAGGGCTTGAGACGGAACTGACCCAACATGGAAGAGACACGGGCATCGCGTGGCATGAAGGGCACAGCGACATCGGACAAGGTTTGAGCTTGCAACAACGATTGCATGTTGCTCTGGATATCGCTCTCCAGCGCCTTCATGGGGTGATCGCCTTCGGGGTAGAGCGCGTCAAAGCTGTGCACTTCTTCGAAGTGCTGAACCACGTCCCACAGACTGATGTCCTCGGGATTGCCCCGGATCTGGTAGCCGCCGCCCGGGCCGCGGTGCGCACGGATCAGGCCCGCCTCGCGAAGCTCTTTCAGGATCGATTCGGTGTACGAAGACGACAAGTTCAGGCCGTGGGCGATCTCTTCGGTGGTCACAGGCTTGACCACTGCACGCGAAGTGATGAACACAGCGATGTCAAGGGCTTTGACGGTTTTCTTCTGGATCATGGCGTTCTCCGTTAACGATGAGATATTCTATGACTATGCAGTCACAAAACAACCTTTAATTTTCCAAATATCCGGAAATTCATGGATCATGGCTGAAATAGCATCCAAAAATACGCAAGGCCAAGCCGCATGAAACGCCATGTGGCCGCCTTTGTCGTGGTACTGACCACCTTGTTGGTGATCGACAGCCATGTCGACTGGGTGCGGCTGGACGGTCGGCAGCTGCTGGAGATCAACGGCCAGCGATGGGACCTGCGCGGCTGGGCGTCCGAGCAGCTGCGCCATGTGCGCCGCGATTGCGCACCCGTCACCACTTGGCCAGCGGACAGCCCCACCGCCCGTGCCGTGCTGAGCGTGATCCAGCAGCACAGCCTGCCCGACTCCCTGAGCGCCCGTTGGCTGCAGTTGGTGCAATCGGGGGACTGGAGCGTGGCCGAGGTGGCCTTTGACACCCTCAAGCCCACGCTGGTGGTCTTGCACCTCCAGGATGGGCGTTGGCAAGTACAGGACCAGGCGGTCTGGAGCGGCTCCACCGCCCCTTGGCACAGCGGCAACTTTGTTCGCCGCTACCTGCGCCAGCAAGCGCCTGATTTGCCCCAGGCCTTGCTCGATTGCATCTCGGTGGACCCGGCGCGTTATGGCACCGGGCCTGGCGGACTGGGGCCAGTTCCACCCTCCGAGGGCAGGCCATGACTTACCGCGTGGTTTGGTTCAAACGCGACCTGCGCCTGCGGGACCATGCCGCACTGGCGCACGCTGCTGCCCAAGGACCGGTGCTGTGCCTCTACATCGTTGAGCCCGGGCTGTGGCAGCAGCCCGATGCGGCCTTGCAGCACTTTGAATTCGTGCGCGAATCTCTGTTGGAACTGCACGAGGCCTTGCGGGTGTTGGGCGGAAGTTTGCAAGTGCGCACCGGCGATGCCGTGCAGGTGCTGGCCGCCTTGCATGCACAAGCGCCCTTTGCCGAATTGGTGGCCCACGAAGAAACCGGCAATGCCTTCACCTACGAGCGCGACCTGCAGGTGGGCGCTTGGTGCCGCAGCGCAGGGGTGGGCTGGACAGAGTGGGCGCAGTTTGGGGTGGTGCGCCGCCTCAAAAGCCGCAACACCTGGCAAGCCCGCTGGGAGGCATACATGGCCGCGCCCCAAGCGGTCTTGGCCGAGCTGCAATTTTTTCAGCCCCACACCCATGCTGGCCCCGAGGGCATGACCCCGCCCCCCGGGCTCCAGCACAACCCCGCCCAGCGCCAGCGTGGGGGTCGACGTTTGGCGCTGGACACCTTCAACAGCTTTCTGGATGCGCGAGCGCTGGCTTACCGGGGTGGCATCTCGTCTCCCTTGTCCTCGCCCGCGGCGTGTTCGCGCATTTCGACCTATCTGGCCTATGGTTGCATCAGCATGCGCGAGGTGGTGCAAGCCACCCGCGCGGCGCTGGATGCCCTGCCCCCACAAGCGAGCAGGCACAAGGCAGGCCTCATCGGTTTCATCAGCCGCTTGTATTGGCATTGCCACTTCATCCAAAAGCTCGAAAGCGAACCCGAAATCGAGTGGCGCAACATGCACCGGGGCTACGACGGCTTGCGCGAAGACGGCTGGAACGACGCGCACTTTGCGGCCCTGACCTCGGCCCGCACCGGCTGGCCCATGGTGGACGCGTGTGTGGTCATGCTGCACGAAACCGGGTGGCTGAACTTTCGCATGCGGGCCATGCTGGTGTCGGTGGCGGCTTATCCGCTGTGGCTGGACTGGCGGCCCGTGGGGCACTGGCTGGCCACGCAGTTTCTGGATTACGAACCCGGCATCCACTGGAGCCAGCTGCAAATGCAGTCGGGCACCACCGGCATCAACACCACGCGGGTGTACAACCCCATCAAACA
>JANQXJ010000108.1 GCA_030729445.1 Limnohabitans sp.
GCCTTGCGGCGGGGGATTTTGAGTCCCCTGAGTCTACCAATTTCACCACCCGGGCGGTATTTGTGAAGACGCAGATTATGGCACATTTTTGACACCATTTTGGGCTTTTTTGGGACGGGGATCAAAAGACCTTGGTCTGCGCAGGAGCGGCGAAGTGGACGACCATGTCTGTTCGCAGGTAATGGCCGCTTGGGCACCATGGCAGCCAAGCCCAGCTTCGCGTAGGCGAGTTTGTGCGGGCGTTAGGGCCAGGCTCATCGCCATCAGGGGCGTTCAAGTTATGGCAAAGTATGGCCATGATTTATCCAACCATTGAAGACGCGATCGGCAAAACACCTGTGGTTGCTTTGCAGCGCTTGGGGGCAGCGGATTGCGCTGCGCGTGGCAATGTGATTTTGGGCAAGCTGGAGGGCAATAACCCGGCGGGCTCTGTGAAGGATCGGCCCGCCTTGTCCATGATCCGCCGGGCCGAAGAGCGTGGCGAGATCAAGCCGGGTGACACCCTGATCGAGGCGACATCCGGCAACACCGGCATTGCGCTGGCCATGGCGGCCGCCATCAAGGGCTACCGCATGGTCTTGATCATGCCCGAGGACCTGTCGATTGAACGCGCCCAAACCATGAAAGCGTTTGGTGCTGAGTTGATCCTCACCCCTAAGAGCGGCGGCATGGAATACGCCCGTGACTTGGCCGACAACATGGCTGCGCAAGGCAAGGGCCGCATCCTCGATCAATTTGCCAACGCCGATAACCCGCGCATCCATTACGAAACCACCGGCCCCGAAATTTGGGAGCAAACCGGCGGCAAGGTCACCCACTTTGTCAGTGCCATGGGTACCACGGGCACCATCACAGGGGTCTCGCGCTATCTGAAAGAAAAGAACCCGGCGATTCGCATCATCGGTGCCCAGCCCAGCGAGGGCTCGCGCATCCCGGGCATCCGCAAGTGGCCGCAAGAGTACTTGCCCAAAATTTACGATCCAACCCAAGTGGACGAGCTGATCTACGTGAGCCAAAACGACGCCGAGGAAACCTGCCGCCAGATGGCGCGGACCGAAGGCATCTTTGCCGGTATCTCGGCTGCGGGGGCTTGCTGGGTGGCCCAGCAAGTGGCCAAGTCGGCGCAAAACGCCACCATCGTCTTCATTGTCTGCGATCGCGGTGACCGCTATTTGTCTACGGGCGTTTTCCCCGCCTGACCGGAGGCTTCATGGCTGAATTTCGTTTTTGCCCCCAATGCGCCAACCCGCTGGCTTGGCTTTCGCAAATGGAAGACGGGGGCGAGACCCTGCGCTTGCGTTGCACCGCCTGCGATTTCACCCACTGGAACAACCCGACGCCCGTTCTGGCGGGCATTGTGCAAGTGGGCGACCAGATTTTGCTGGCCCGCAATGCCGCCTGGCCGGGGCGGCGTTTTGCGCTGATCACCGGCTTCATGGAGGCGGGCGAAACACCCGAAGAAGGCATCACGCGCGAAATTGCCGAAGAAACCAACCTGAAGGTGTCAGCCCTCAAGTTGATTGGCGTGTATGACTTTCAGCGCATGAACCAGGTGATCATCGCCTACCATGCGGTCGCCGAAGGTGAGGTGCGTTTGTCGCCCGAATTGGCCGAGTACAAGATGTTCGATTTCAAAGACTTGATATGCTGGCCTGCAGGCACCGGTTACGCCTTGGGCGACTGGTTGCGTACTATTGGCATCGAGCCCAAGTTCATGACGTGGGAAGAGCGTGCCGCGCAAAGCCAAGAACAAAACTAGGGCACATGATGCAGATCGATAAAGAAATAGACACCAGCGGCCTGAACTGCCCCTTGCCGATTTTGAAGGCCAAAAAGGCCCTGAACGAAATGAGCAGCGGTCAGGTGCTCAAAGTGACGGCGACCGACCCGGGCGCTTGGCGTGACTTTGAAGCTTTTGCCCGGCAAACCGGCAACGACTTGCTGATGCAGGAAAAGACCGAAACGGCGT
Source organism: Limnohabitans sp. (assembly GCA_030729445.1). Lineage (GTDB taxonomy): Bacteria > Pseudomonadota > Gammaproteobacteria > Burkholderiales > Burkholderiaceae_C > Limnohabitans_A. Next base: position 1,970 of record JANQXJ010000108.1, read on the forward strand.
TTGTGTTTGCACTTAAACGCCGCTGACACCGATCAGAGGCTCAAGCCTTTGAGGTACTCGCGAAACGACTCGCCCACCTGCGGGTGCTGCAAAGCCAGCTCCACCGTGGCTTCCAGAAAACCTTCTTTGCTGCCGCAGTCGTAGCGCTTGCCTTGGTACTGGAATGCGTACACCGCTTCGCGCTGCATCAGCCGGGCAATCGCATCGGTGAGCTGAATTTCGCCACCCACGCCCGTAGGTTGGTTGCGGATCTCGTCAAAAATGCCCGGCGTCAGGATGTAGCGACCTGCCACGCCCATGCATGACGGAGCTTTGTCGGGGCTGGGTTTCTCCACGATTTGTTCCACCCGAATGAGCTGTTTGCCCGCTGGTTCACCGGCCACGATGCCATAGCGCTTGACTTGGTCGAGCGGCACTTCTTGCACCGCCAAGACCGAGCGGCCTTGCTTGGTGTAAGCCTCGACCATCTGGGTCAAGATGGAGGGGCCTTGGTTGACCATCAGGTCATCGGCCAGCAGCACCGCAAAAGGCTCGTTTCCTACCAGTGGCTCGGCGCAGAGCACCGCGTGGCCCAGGCCCAGCATGCGGTTTTGGCGGACGTAGGCGCAGACCATGTCATCGGGTTGTACCGAACGCACCAAGGCCAGCAATTCGTCCTTGTGCGCGGCTTCGAGTTCTGTCTCCAGCTCGTAGGCCGTATCGAAATGGTCTTCAATGGCACGCTTGCTGCGGCCCGTGACAAAAATCATGTGGCGCACACCCGCCGCATAGGCTTCCTCGACCGCGTACTGGATCAGCGGCTTGTCGACCACAGGCAGCATCTCTTTGGGCGCGGCTTTGGTGGCGGGCAAAAAGCGGGTGCCGAGGCCCGCGACGGGGAACACGGCTTTGCGGATGACGTTGTGGCTCATGGGGGTGTCCTTGGTGCGCAGGCGATCAGCCCAGGCGTTGCAGTTGCTGGCGGATTTTATCGAGGGTGGCCCCAAAGTCGGCCACGCGCTTCTTGGTTTCGTCAAGCACGGCTTGTGGGGCCTTGGCCACAAAGGCCTCGTTGCCCAGCTTGGCGTTGGCCTTGGTGATTTCACCTTCGAGGCGGGCCACTTCCTTGCTCAGGCGGATTTTTTCTGCGGCTGCATCCACTTCGATGAACAGGCACAAACGCGCTTCACCCACCACGGCCACGGGCGCGGCCTGAGCGGCCGCGATCCACTCAGCCTCGGTGTCAAAGACTTTCACTTCGCTCAGCTTGGCCAGCGACTGCAGAACGGGCGCTGCGCCTTGCATGAAGGCGGTGTCGCCCAGCACGTACAGGGGCATGCGGGTGGAGGGGGAGACGTTCATTTCGCCGCGCAGGTTGCGGCAGGCGTCCACCAGGGTTTTGAGCTTGGCCACATGGGCTTCGGCATCCAAGTCGATGCGTTCGGGCTGGCTCACGGGGTAGGCCGCGATGCTGACCGACTCACCCGGGCGACCCGCCACTAGCGACACTTTTTGCCAAAGCTCTTCGGTGATGAAGGGGATGATGGGGTGTGCCAGACGCATGATGGTTTCGAGCGTGCGGATCAGGGTGCGGCGTGTGGCGCGTTGTTGCGCCTCGTTGCCGGTGTTGATTTGCACCTTGGCGATTTCGAGGTACCAGTCGCAGAACTCGTTCCAAACGAAGTCATAAATTGTGTTGGCCACGTTGTCGAGGCGGTACTCGGCAAAGCCTTTGGCCACCTCGGCTTCCACGCGCTGCAGCTGTGAACTGATCCAGCGGTCGGCCTGGCTGAAAGCCAGGTAACCATGCACCGGGCCGCCCACCTCGCATTCGGCTTTGGTGTGTTCTTTCAGGCCGCAGTCTTGGGCCTCGCAGTTCATCAGCACAAAGCGGGTGGCGTTCCACAGTTTGTTGCAGAAGTTGCGGTAACCCTCACAGCGCTTGGAGTCGAAGTTGATGCTGCGGCCCAGCGTGGCCAGCGATGCAAAGGTGAAGCGCAGGGCGTCAGCGCCATAGGCCGGAATGCCTTCGGGGAATTCTTTTTCGGTCTGTTTGCGGACTTTGGGCGCGGTCTCGGGCTTGCGCAGGCCTTGGGTGCGCTTCTCCAGCAATGGCTCCAAGGTGATGCCGTCGATCAGGTCAACCGGGTCGAGCACGTTGCCTTCAGACTTGCTCATCTTCTTGCCTTGGGCGTCGAGCACCAGGCCGTGGATGTAAACGTGTTTGAAGGGGACTTTGCCGGTGAAGTGCGTGGTCATCATGATCATCCGGGCGACCCAGAAGAAGATGATGTCGTAGCCTGTTACCAAGACCGATGAAGGCAGGTAGAGGTCGTAGTCGCTTTGGCTGTTGCTGGTGTTGCTATTCGTTGTGGCGTTGGTTCCGCTGGCGAACGTGCCGGAACCGGTCTTGCTCATACTCGCTTCGCTCGCAAAGTCGCTGCGCCCGGTCCCGGCACGCTCGCCAGCTGCGTTGTCGGCAACTTTGTTGTCATTGCCCCATCCCATGGTGCTGAAGGGCACCAAGGCGCTTGAATACCAGGTGTCCAGCACGTCTTCGTCACGCTTTAGCGTTTTGCCGGGGGCTTGTGCTTGGGCCTCCGCCTCGTTGCGGGCGACATAGACCTTGCCGTCTTCGTCGTACCAAGCCGGAATCTGGTGGCCCCACCACAGTTGACGCGAGATGCACCAGTCGGTGATGTTGTTCATCCACTGGTTGTATGTGTTCACCCAGTTTTCGGGCACAAAGCTCACTTGTCCAGACTGCACCGCGTCGATGGCTTTTTGGGCAATGCTCTTGCCGGTGGCATCGCCTTGGCCCACTTGGTTCATGGCCACGAACCACTGGTCGGTCAACATGGGCTCTATCACCTGGCCGGTGCGGGCGCAACGCGGCACCATGAGTTTGTGTTTCTTTACCTCGACCAAAGCGCCTGCAGCTTCGAGGTCGGCCACCACGGCCTTGCGGGCCACAAAGCGGTCCAAGCCTTGGTATTTTTCGGGCGCGTTGGTGTTGATGGTGGCGTCCAAGTTCAGCACGCAGATCATCTCCAGCTTGTGACGCTGGCCGACTTGGTAGTCGTTGGTGTCGTGGGCGGGCGTGACCTTCAC
>JANQXJ010000109.1:0-12804 GCA_030729445.1 Limnohabitans sp.
TACCGGGCATGCCTGAAAATAGGGGTTTTCAGGAGGGCGCGATGCGCTGGATAGATCGGATTCCGATGTTGTGGTTGGTGGGCATTGCCGTTTACTTGGCGGGGGCTCCGTTTGTGCCCGAGCCGCATTTGGTCGAGAAGTGGCGCATGCTCCTGCAAGGCAGCTTGAGCAAACCCATCGACATCTTTGATTTCTTCTTGCACACCGTGCCCATGGTGGTGCTGGCCATACGCCTGTGGCGTGACGCGCAGCGGCGTCGCCAAGGCAAGGATTGAGCCCTGACACCATGACACAGCAGGCTCTTGACCCTTGCCGCTGCCCCTTGTGCGGGCAGCCCAACGCCTGTGCCATGGCCTCGCCCAGCACCGAGGCTGCAGCGTCCGGCCCCTGCTGGTGCACGCGGGTTCAGTTCAGTGCCGATTTGCTGAAGCAAGTGCCCGAAGCGGCACGCAACAAGGCCTGCATTTGCGCGGCTTGCGTGGCGGGGTCTGAGGGTACATCCCAATACACACCCCAAGGCTCAAGCCAAGGCGAACGCGCATGAGCTTGGCCCAAGGCCCCCACAGCCTGCAGGCACTGCAAGCGCGTTATGGCGAGCGACACCGCTGGTTGCTGCTGCTGTCGGTGATGCTGGGCTCCATGGCGGCGGTCATGTCGTCCACCATCCTGAATGTGGCCATTCCCGACATGAGCCAGCACTTCACCCTGGGCCAAAGCCGGGTGCAATGGGTCACCTCGGGCTTCATGGTGGCGATGACGGTGTCCATGCTCACCACGCCCTGGCTGCTGTCGCGTTACGGTTACCGCCGGGTGTACGAGGTGTGCATGTGGCTGCTGCTGGGCGGCGGGGTGGTGGGTGGTTTGGCCAACGATTTTCCGCTGGTCATGGCCGCACGCGTGGCCGAGGGCTTGGCGGCGGGTGTGGTGCAACCTATTCCGGCCATCATCATCTTGCGGGCCTTTGCCTCGCACGAACAGGGCCGCGCCAGCGGGCTGTTCGGCATGGGTGTGGTGCTGGCCCCGGCCATTGGCCCCAGCATTGGTGGCGTGTTGGTCGATGTGTTCGGCTGGCGTTCCATCTTTTTCATGGTGGTGCCGCTGGCCATGGTGGCGCTGTGGCTGTCGCGCCGCTATGTGCCCACCTCGGCCCCGGGCGGTGTGCAGGCCGATGCGGGCAGCCCGGGCCTGGACTGGATTGGGCTGGCGCTGGCCAGCGTCTCCACGCTGATGCTGCTCAATGGCTTGGTGCAGCTGCGCGGCGATGACCTCACGGTGGCCGTGGTCCTGCTGCTGCTGGCGGGTGTGGGCATGGCGGTGTTTGTGGCTTGGCAGCGGCATTTGTTGAAGTCGGGCGGGCGCATGCGACGCGCATCTTCAGGTCGAAAAGGCAAAGTCCACCCAGTCCGGCGTGGTCCGCTCATGAACCTGCAGGTGTTTGGCCACCGCCATTTCGCCATGGGGGCGCTGGTGTCGTTCACCTACGGCATCGCGCTGTTTGGCTCGACCTATTTGCTGCCGGTCTACATGCAAATGGGTTTGAGGCTGTCACCGTCCTACATTGGCGCTGCATTGTTGCCTGCGGGTATTTTGCTGGCCGTGACCATCGCGGCGGTGGGGCGTTTGTCACACCGCATGCCGCCCGCCCATTGGGTGAGTTGGGGGCTGGCCTTGCTGGCGCTGTCGTTTGCGCTCATGCCACTGGTCCACCCGGCGGCGGGCTTGGCACTGCTCTGGATTTTGGTGATCCTCGGGCGCATTGGCCTGGGGTTCATCTTGCCTTCGCTCAATCTGGGCGCCATGCGGGGTTTGCCCAAAGATCTGATCCCGCAGGCGTCGAGCGTGATTGGCTTTGTGCGCATGCTGGGCGGCGCGGCGGGTGTGAGCATTTGCGCCATCGTGCTGGAGTGGCGTTTGGCGGTGTATGCCCATGCATCCGGCATCCAAAGTCGCGCCGATTTGCGGGCCTTCAACGAGACCTTTGTGTTTCTGGCCACCATGACCGCCTTGGCCTTGTTGGCTGCCTGGAAAATGGGCGAAGCCCCAACGCCCACCAAGAAAGACTGAACCATGTGCCAACTGCTCGGCATGAACTGCAACACCCCCACCGATGTGACCTTCAGCTTCAGCGGCTTTGCGCAGCGCGGCGGCATCACCGACCACCACGGCGACGGCTGGGGTATCGCTTTTTTTGAAGGGTTGGGCGTGCGCCACTTTGTGGACCACCAAAGCGCCAGCAGCTCACCCATTGCCGACCTGATCCGCCGCTACCCGATCCAAAGCCAGAATGTCATCGCCCACATCCGCAAGGCCACGCAGGGTGAAGTGAGTCTGGAAAACTGTCACCCCTTTGTGCGCGAACTCTGGGGCCGCTACTGGGTGTTTGCGCACAACGGCAATTTGGTGGATTACGCGCCGCGCTTGCACGGCAGCTTCAAGCCTGTGGGCCAGACCGACAGCGAGCGGGCGTTTTGCTGGTTGATGCAAGAGCTGGCCAAGTCACACGCCAGTGTGCCCAGCGTGCAAGAGCTGTCACTGACGCTGAGCGAGTTGGTGCCCCAGATCGCCCGCTTTGGCACCTTCAACTTTTTGCTCTCCAACGGCCAAGCGCTGTGGTCACATGCCAGCACCCACTTGCACTATGTGCTGCGCAAACACCCCTTCACGCAAGCGACCTTGAGCGACGAGGACCTGAGTGTGAACTTTGCCGAGCACACCCGCGAGACCGATCGGGTGGCGGTGGTCGTGACGCAGCCGCTCACCACCGATGAAAGCTGGGTGGCGTTTGAGCCAGGGCGTTTGTACACCTTTGAGGGCGGTGGTTTGAGCGCGACCCGTTGAGCTGGCCCTGTTCTTTGGTCATCCCGGCCTTGAGCAGGGATCCAGAGCACACAGCAGACCTTGGCAAAGGTCGGCGGTCAACACTGGATCCCGGGTCTTCGCCCGGGATGACCAAGACGAGGAACGCACGGCGGTTTGAACTTCATCGGGCCTGATCAACAGAGCGCCGCTTCCACCGCATCCATGAACAGCGCCGCCACGTCGCAACCCATCTGGTCGGTGATTTCTTGAAAGCAGGTCGGGCTGGTCACGTTGATCTCGGTCAGGCTCTCGCCAATGATGTCCAGGCCCACCAGCATCAGCCCGCGTGCGAAGAGGATCGGGCCCAGCGTTTCGGCAATCTCGCGGTCACGCGCCGAAATCGGTTGCGCAACGCCCTTGCCACCTGCGGCCAGGTTTCCGCGCACTTCGCCGCCTTGGGGAATGCGGGCCAGGCAAAAGGGCACGGGCTTGCCGCCGATCAACAACACGCGTTTGTCGCCTTGCGCGATACCGGGCAAAAACTTTTGCACCATCACGGTTTGTGAACCGCCCCGGTTCAGGGTTTCGATGATCACGCCTAGGTTCAGGCCGTCGGTCCCCACCTTGAAGATGCCTGTGCCGCCCATGCCGTCCAGGGGCTTCAAGATGATGGTGCCGTGCTCGGCGTGGAAGGCGCGGATGTCGGCTTCGCTGCGCGTGACCAAGGTCGGCGCGATGAACTGCGGAAACTCCAAAATGGCGAGTTTTTCCGGATGGTTGCGCAATGCGGCGGGACTGTTGAACACCTTGGCGCCTTCGCGCTCGGCCTGGCTCAGCAAATGGGTGGCGTAGAAGTACTCGCTGTCAAAGGGTGGGTCGGTGCGCATGATGACAGCGTCGAAGTCTTTCAGCGCGGCTCGGTGTGTGTCGGTCTGGGTGAACCAGTTGTCTGCTTGTCCGGTGAGGGTGATGTCACGCACCTGGGCTGAGACGGGCTCGCCTTGCTGCCAACGCACATCGGTCATTTGGCAGGCCACGACCTGATGGCCCCGTTTTTGCGCTTCGCGCATCATCGAGAACGTCGTGTCCTTGTAAATTTTGAAAGACTCAAGGGGGTCGGCAATAAAGAGGATTTTCATGAGCGTTCGGTGTCTAAATTGAATGGGCGCACTGTGACACAGAGCGCCAAAAAAGGGTGGCATCCAGCTGACATCAGCGGCGGACCACCTGCAAACTGGCGGCCTGGCAACTGACGGTCGCTTGCTGTGCTTGACCCAAGTATTCTCCATCAGCAGCCAGGGGAACACCTTGCGGGCAGGCGATCTCCAGCTGGCGATAGGGCCAACTGCTCACGCGTGGGTGGCTCAGGTGCTGACCTATCAACAGTCTGGGCAGCATGAGCAAGACCCCCAAACGGTCAAATGTGCCTGCCAGCAAGGCGTCGAGCTGGCCGTCGGTCAAGCGCGCATGGGGAACGGCGGGCATGCCCGAGCCGAAGGTCGGTGTGTTCAGGCTGGAGGCGAACAGACAGGCGCCTTGGTGTTTGAGCTGACCATCGCTGTGCAAAGTCAGGTCCCAGGTGCGCAGGTGGATCAATTCGTGCAGCGTGGCCCGCAGGTAGCGGGGCAGGCCGCGCAGCCACGGCGGGCCGTTCAGGGCACGCAACCCGACAGCAGAGTCAAAGCCAGCGGTCAGGCTCGACAAAAAAGGCGTTTCATGGCGTATACCCTGCAAGTCAGACCAAGAGGCCAATCCCGTGTCCATGCTTTGTGCAGGGCCTTGCACCGCGAGGGGCAAGGCTTGTGTCCATGGCAAACCGAACACGCCCAAGGCCCTGGCCGTGTCGTTGCCGCTGCCCATGGGCACCAGGCCCATGGAGAGCCGCCGCGCCAGCAAGGTGGGCAGCCAACGGTTGAGCGTGCCGTCGCCTCCCACCACCACCACGCGGCTGCCTTCGGGCAAGGCCTGCAGCATCGCGATGCTGTCTGCCAGCGCCTCGGGCGCTGCCAGTTGTGCTTCGGGCGCGTGTTGGGTCAACCAGTCGCGCAGGGCCGGGATGCGCCGCGCTGCACGCCCGCCTTGTGCATGGGGGTTGAGCAGGACCAGGGTCATGGATTATTGAAATGCCACTTCGGCAAAGCTGCGCAGCTTGCGGCTGTGCAGTTGCTCGGGGCCAGCGTCGCGCAGCAGCGTCACGGCACGGATGCCGATTTGCAGGTGCTGGTTGACGCGTTCGCGGTAAAAGTGGTTGGCCATACCGGGCAGTTTGATTTCGCCGTGCAGCGGCTTGTCGCTCACACACAGCAAGGTGCCATAGGGCACCCGAAAGCGGAAACCGTTGGCGGCAATGGTCGCGCTTTCCATGTCCAGGGCCACGGCCCGGCTTTGGCTGAAGCGCCGCTGCGGTTTGTTGTCGGGCAGCAGCTCCCAGTTGCGGTTGTCGGTGCTGGCCACGGTGCCGGTGCGCATGATCCGTTTGAGTTCTGGCCCCGCGCAGCCGGTGACTTCGGCAACGGCTTGTTCAAGGGCCAGTTGAATCTCGGCCAACGCAGGGATTGGGACCCACAGGGGCAGCTCTTCGTCCAGCACATGGTCTTCGCGCACATAGGCGTGGGCCAGCACGTAGTCGCCCAGCAGCTGTGTGGTGCGCAGGCCAGCGCAGTGGCCCAGCATCAGCCAAGCGTGCGGGCGCAGCACAGCGATGTGGTCGGTGATGGTCTTGGCGTTGGCCGGGCCCACGCCGATGTTGACCATGGTGATGCCGCTGTGGCCTTTGCGCACCAGGTGGTAGCCGGGCATTTGCGGCAGGCGCGGCGGTGTTTGACCCAACGCGTCCACGTCCTCAGCTGCCAAGCCCACACGGCGGGTGACCAAGTTGCCGGGTTCGACAAAGGCGACGTATTCGCTGTCCGGGTTGTGCATCTCGGCGCGGCCCAGCGCGATGAACTCATCGATGTAAAACTGGTAATTGGTGAACAGCACGTAGTTCTGAAACCAACGCGGCGAGGTGCCGGTGTAGTGGCGCAGGCGCTGCAGCGAATAGTCGATACGGGGCGCAGTGAAGAGCGACAGCGGCCGCGCTTCGGAGGCGGCGGGCTCGTGTGTGCCGTTGGCGATGCCGTCGTCCATGGTGGTCAGGTCGGGCAGGTCAAACACCTCGCGCATCAGGGCCTGGCGCTCGGGGCTCAGGCTGCCTTCCATGTGCTCGTCATCGGCAAATGAAAAGTGAATTGGAATCGGCTGGTTGCTGGTGCCCACCTGCAGGCTCACGCCGTGGTTTTGCAGTAACAGCGTCAGTTGTTGGTGGATGTAAAAAGCAAACAGGTCGGGCCGTGTCAATGAGGTTTCAAAGCGGCCGGGCTCGGCCACAAAGCCATAGCTCAGGCGGCTGTCCAGCCCCGCGCTTTGGCGGCTGGCGCTGCTGACCTGCACCCGAACAAAGGGGTAAAACGCCCGCACCCGGGTGTCTGTCATGTTGGCGCCCGCCACAAACTCGCGCATGGCCTGGCGCAGGTGGTTCACACTGTGCTGGTAGATATGCTGAATTTGCGCCAAGGCGCTGTCGGCATCGTGGTGTTCTGACGGGGCGATGAAGGGTGGCAGGTTCTGCATGGGGGAATCCTAAAAAGGTCCGTTGAGTTTAGTGGCTCATGAACATTCTGGGTCAGATTCGTGTCGGGGCTGTGGCAGTCCTGAAGGCCCTGTAGGACCGACCCGTGAGCCCGCGTGTTGCCTTGGCGACCCCCAAAAGCCGATGGCAAGGGCATGCTGATGCGCCTGTATGGCCAAAGAATTTTGGTCAGTCACTTTCAGGAGACGGTTCATGAGCAAAGCCCGCAAAGTCATCATCACCTGCGCTCCCACGGGGGCCATCCACACGCCCAGCATGTCGCCGCACTTGCCGGTGACCGCCGACGAGATTGCCGATGCGGCGATTGCCGCCGCCGAAGCGGGTGCGGCCATCTTGCACCTGCACGCCCGCGACCCGGCAGACGGCCGTCCCACACAAGACCCGGCGTTTTTTGTGCCGTTTTTGAAAAAGATCAAAGCCCATACCAACGCCGTCATCAACCTGACCACAGGCGGCAGCCCGCACATGACGGTGCACGAGCGCATGCAGCCAGCCCTGACCTTCAAGCCTGAGGTGGCTTCACTCAACATGGGGTCGATGAATTTTGGCCTGTTCCCCATGTTGGATCGCTTCAAGAATTTTGAGCACGAGTGGGAGCGTGAGCACCTGGAGAAAAGCCGCGACCTGGTGTTCAAGAACACCTACAAGGACATCGAAACCATTTTGCGCCTGGGCACAGAAAACGGCACGCGTTTTGAGTTCGAGTGCTACGACATCAGCCACCTGTACAACTTGGCGCACTTCCGCGATCGCGGCTTGGTCACGGGGCCGTTGTTCGTGCAGTCGGTGTTTGGCATATTGGGTGGCATCGGCCCACACCCTGAAGACCTGATGCACATGCGCCGCACGGCCGACCGATTGTTTGGCAACGATTACCAGTGGTCGATTTTGGGCGCAGGCAAAGGCCAGATCGCGCTGGCCAGCATTGGTGCGGCCATGGGCTCGAACGTGCGCGTGGGGCTGGAAGACTCGCTGTGGATTGGCCCTGGAAAATTGGCCGAGTCCAGCGCTCAGCAGGTCCAGCGCATCCGCACCGTGCTCGAAGCCCTGAACCTGGAGATCGCCACCCCCGATGAGGCGCGCAGCATGCTGGCGCTCAAGGGGGCGGATAAAGTAAATTTTTGAGGTTCAGTGCGCGTTGACCCAGCTTTCAACGCGCATGCCGCGGACCATTTAATGGTCACATGCCATCAGACGCTCAATATGAACTCAAGGTTTGCTCAGCAGCATGGGAATGTCCAAGGGCGAGACAACTTGGACATCCTTGGCCATGGCCCATCCTTCTTGAACGGGTGCCATGACATAGGCCTTTTGGACCCCGATGTCCTCGCAGGCCTGCCAAAAGCCTTTGGATACTTTGGGGGCAGATGAAAACTTGATTTCAAATCCAGTGGTCTCGCGGCCTGTCTCCACCACCACATCCAACTCAGCGCCCGCTGCGGTTCGGTAAAAAGAGACACTGGCACCTGTTGGCAAGTGGTTGCAAATCTGCTCGATACAAAAGCCTTCCCACGATGCGCCCGTGTTGGGGTGGCCCATCAAATCATGGACGTTGCGCATGCCCAGCAGGTAGTGCAGCAAGCCGCTGTCGCGCACATAAATTTTGGGTGATTTCACAAGCCGCTTGCCCAGGTTGGCATGGTAGGGCTCCAGGCGGCGCAGCATGAGCGACTGCACCAAATGGTCCAAATACCGGGTGACTGTGGGTGAGGAGACGCCCAGAGATGCCGCGATGCTGGACGCGTTGAACAACTGGCCGTGCAGGTGCGCCACCATGCGCCAAAAGCGCCGCATCAATTCGGGCTCGACATTGATGCCCAAGGCGGGCAAATCGGTGTGCAGGAAGTGCCTGACAAAAGCATCACGCCAGAGCCAGGATGCGTCGTCTTGGGGTGCGGTGTAGCTGCCCGGAAATCCGCCGCGCACCCAAAGGGTTTGAATGTCTTCAAAGCTTTGATGTACTTCGCTCAGCAACAGGGGGGCCATGTCCACCAAGGCCAAACGCCCCGCGAGGGATTGCGATTGCTGGAGCAATTTGAACGAGGCTGAACCCAGGATCAGAAACCTGCCAGGGCGCCGGTCTGCATCAATCTCCCCGCGCATGGTGCTGAACAGCTCCGGGGCATTTTGAATTTCATCCAAAACCACCAATCGATGGCGGTTGGCTTCGAAAAATACATCGGCTTGATCCAGCTTTGCGCGTGCCTGGGCGTTTTCCAAGTCAAGGTAGATCGAGTCTGGAAATTCAGCAGCGATTTGCTTGGCCAGCGTGGTCTTGCCGATTTGACGGGCGCCCAAAATAGCCACAGCGGGGCTCAAGCCCAACTGGTGGCGTATTTCAAGTGCAGATTTTCTTTGAAACATCCTCGCATTTTAAACATGACATATTAAAAATACAAGGATAAATCCGGCGGGATGGCGTTCACATATTGCGTCGGTACTGACCACCCACCTCGAACAAGGCGTTGGTGATCTGGCCCAGGGAGCAGACCCGCACCGCGTCCATCAGCACCTCGAACACGTTGCCGTTGTCGATCACGGCTTGCTGCAGGCGTTTGAGCATGGCGGGTGATTCGCTCGCGTGCAGCGCGTGGAAGTCATTCAGGCGCTGGAGTTGGCTCTGCTTTTCTTCCTCGGTCGAGCGGGCCAGTTCCAGGCTCTCCAGCACTTCGTCGCCCTTGGGGTTGCGGAAGGTGTTGACGCCAATGATGGGCAGCTCGCCGGTGTGCTTGAGCATCTCGTAGTGCATGGACTCGTCTTGGATCTTGCCGCGCTGGTAGCCGGTTTCCATGGCGCCCAAGACACCACCGCGCTCGGCGATAGACACAAACTCAGAGAGCACCGCTTCTTCCACCAGTTGGGTGAGTTCTTCGATGATGAACGCGCCTTGAGACGGGTTTTCGTTTTTCGCCAAACCCCATTCGCGGTTGATGATGAGCTGAATCGCCATGGCGCGGCGCACCGAGTCTTCGGTGGGCGTGGTGATGGCTTCGTCAAACGCGTTGGTGTGCAGGCTGTTGCAGTTGTCGTAGATCGCGATCAGCGCTTGCAGCGTGGTGCGGATGTCGTTGAACTGGATCTCTTGGGCGTGCAAGGAACGGCCACTGGTTTGGATGTGGTACTTGAGCTTTTGTGAGCGCTCGTTCGCGCCGTACTTCTCTTTCATGGCCACAGCCCAGATGCGGCGTGCCACACGGCCCATGACGGTGTACTCGGGGTCCATGCCGTTGCTGAAGAAGAACGACAGGTTGGGCGCGAAGTCGTCGATGTGCATGCCACGCGCCAAATACGCTTCCACAAAGGTGAAGCCGTTGGAGAGCGTGAAGGCCAACTGGCTGATCGGGTTGGCCCCGGCTTCGGCGATGTGGTAACCCGAGATGGACACCGAGTAGAAGTTGCGCACGTCGTGGTGCACAAAGTACTGCGCGATGTCGCCCATGACTTTGAGCGAGAACTCGGTCGAGAAGATGCAGGTGTTCTGGCCCTGGTCTTCTTTCAGAATGTCGGCCTGCACCGTGCCGCGCACATTGGCCAGCACCCATTCGCGGATCTTGGCCGCTTCGGTTTCGGTGGGCTCGCGGCCGTTCTCGGCTTTGAACTTGTCGAGGTTTTGGTCGATGGCCGTGTTCATGAACATGGCCAGGATGGACGGCGCGGGGCCGTTGATGGTCATCGACACCGAGGTTGTCGGGTTGCACAAGTCAAAGCCCGAGTACAGCACCTTCATGTCGTCGAGCGTGGCCACGTTCACGCCCGAGTTGCCGATCTTGCCGTAGATGTCGGGGCGCAGGTCGGGGTCGTTGCCGTACAGCGTGACCGAGTCAAACGCGGTGGACAGGCGCTTGGCGGGCAGGCCTTCGCTCACCAGCTTGAAGCGGCGGTTGGTGCGGAACGGGTCGCCTTCACCGGCGAACATGCGGGTCGGGTCTTCGCCCTCGCGTTTGAAGGCAAAGGTGCCTGCGGTGTAGGGGTAGCTGCCGGGCACGTTGTCCAACATCAACCACTTGAGCACTTCGCCGTCGTCTTCGTATTGGGGCAGGGCCACCTTACGGATGGTGGTGCCAGACAGCGACTTGGTGGTCAGCGCAGTGCGAATTTCTTTGTCGCGGATTTTCACCACGTACTCGTCGCCCGCATAGGCTTTTTGCATGTCCGGCCACTGGGCCAGCAACTTGCGGGCGGTGGGGTCTTGCGTTTGTTCGCGGCTTACGGCCAAGTCAATCGCGGCTTCGGCGGCTTTGGCGCGGCCGGATTTGCCCACTTCGAGCATGCGGGCTGCAGCACGCAGTTGCTGGATCTCGCGGGCCAGGCGCGACTGGTCGATGGCGCGTTTTTTGTAGCCGCGCACCGTGTCGCTGATCTCTGCCAAGTAGCGTGTACGCGAGGATGGCACCACCGGGTTTTGGTGGGTGCTGAAGCGCACATTCACAACGGGCAGGCGGCCTTCGGTGGTCTTCATGCCCAGTTCGGCCAGGCGGGATTTCAGCGCCTGGTACAGCGCGGTCACGCCGTCGTCGTTGAAACGTGCGGCCATGGTGCCAAACACCGGCATCTGCTCGGTTGGGGTGGTCCAGGCTTCTTTGTTGCGCTGCACCTGCTTGGCCACGTCGCGTAGCGCGTCACTCGCGCCTTTGCGGTCGAACTTGTTGATGGCCACAAACTCGGCAAAGTCCAGCATGTCGATTTTTTCGAGTTGGGTAGCTGCACCAAATTCGGGTGTCATCACATACATGGGCACATCCACATGCGGCACGATGGCCGCGTCGCCTTGGCCAATGCCCGAGGTCTCGACCACGATCAAGTCAAAGCCTGCGACCTTGCAGGCGGCCACCACGTCGGGCAGGGCGGCTGAAATCTCACTGCCAAAGTCACGCGTGGCCAGCGAGCGCATGAACACGCGGGGGCCTTGTGACCAAGGCGAGATGGCGTTCATGCGGATGCGGTCACCCAGCAGCGCACCACCGCTCTTGCGGCGTGAGGGGTCGATGGAGATCACGGCCACACGCAGTGCGTCGCCTTGGTCCAGGCGCAGGCGGCGGATCAATTCATCCGTGAGCGAAGACTTACCCGCACCCCCGGTGCCGGTGATGCCCAAGACGGGCACTTTCTTGCTAGCAGCTTGTTCGCGCACAGCTTGGACCACGCTGGCATCGGCCTTGTCGTTTTCCAAAGCGGTGATCAGTTGTGCCAAAGCACGCCAGTTCATCTCGCCGTGACCCTGAATCGCGTCCACGGTTTTGGGGGCCAAGGGGCTCACGTCTTGGTCGCAGCGCATGACCATCTCGCCGATCATCCCGGCCAGGCCCATTTTTTGCCCGTCTTCGGGGCTGAAAATGCGCACGCCTTTGTCTGCCAAAGCGCGAATCTCGGCGGGCACGATCACGCCGCCACCGCCGCCAAACACCTGGATGTGCTCGCCGCCACGGGCCTTGAGCAGGTCCACCATGTAGCTGAAGTATTCGTTGTGCCCGCCTTGGTAGGAGCTGATGGCGATGCCCTGAGCGTCTTCTTGCAGCGCAGCGGTCACCACCTCGTCCACTGAGCGGTTGTGGCCCAGGTGGATGACTTCGGCGCCCATGCTCTGCAAGATGCGGCGCATGATGTTGATGGCGGCGTCGTGGCCGTCAAACAGGGAGGCGGCGGTGACAAATCGCACCTTGTTCGTGGGGCGGTATTCGGCCAGTGCTTTGAATTCGGCGGACAAGTCGGTCATGGGGTCTCCGTTTGCGGGCGGTCTCGATGGCTTTGACGTTGACGTAAACGTCAACCAAAACCCGCATCTTAGCCGCTGCGGCTTGTCCTGTCACGGACACCGTTCGCCTCGCCACAGAGGCTTGGCAAAAAGCTATGATTTGCCTC
This sequence comes from Limnohabitans sp., assembly GCA_030729445.1. GTDB lineage: Bacteria > Pseudomonadota > Gammaproteobacteria > Burkholderiales > Burkholderiaceae_C > Limnohabitans_A. The sequence goes on from JANQXJ010000109.1 coordinate 12,290, forward strand.
CAATCAGGGACTCATCCCGAGGCCCGTGAACAGACACCCAGCCCACCATGACCGCACCAACGACCCCGCTTGCGCCAGATGTTCAACCCGCCGCCGGTTACGCAGGCGACATTTCGCCAGAGCAGGCCTGGGCCTGGGTGCAGTCGGGCGAGGCCGAACTGGTGGACGTGCGCACCGACGCCGAACGCGCCTGGGTGGGCTTTGTACCCGGTGCCCATGCGCTGGCTTGGAAGCAGTGGCCTGGCATGGCGATGAATCCCGGTTTTGACGCGGGTGTGCAGGCCTTGGGTGCTGGCGGCAAAAAGCTGGTGCTGCTGTGCCGCAGCGGCGTGCGCTCCATCGCTGCCGCCCAGCGTGCCACCGAGCTGGGCCTGTTGGCCTACAACATCCTCGAAGGCTTCGAGGGTGACCCCAACGAGCAGGCCCGCCGGGGCCTCAAGGGCGGGTGGCGCTACCGCGGGCTGCCCTGGCAGCAAAACTGAGCAGATGGATCCCGGATCAAGTCCGGGATGACA
>JANQXJ010000109.1:12904-25857 GCA_030729445.1 Limnohabitans sp.
CTACTTTCTGGCAAAGCAGTGGTTTGTCACCCCGGCCTCCGAGCCGGGGTCCAGGTATTCAAACACCTGCCGGACGACGGGCGATGAGGGGCTGGTTGGCCATTTCGTAGGCGTGGGCCAGTTTCAGCAAATCCCAATCGCCCTGTGGTTTGCCAATCAAGGCCAGGCCCATCGGCAAGCCATTTGCCCCAAAGCCTGCGGGCACACTGATGGAGGGCAATCCCGCCAACGTGGCGTAAATCACCACCTCCATCCAGCGGTGGTAGGTGTCCATGACGCGACCGGCCACGTTGTCTGGCCAACGCAGGTTCACATCGAAGGGCCACACCTGCGCAACGGGAATGGCCAGCACGTCGAATTTTTCAAACAGGGCCAACATGTTCAGGTAAAAGCGCGTGCGGCTGGCGCTGGCAGACATCAATTGAGTGCCCGTCAGGGTGAGCGATTGGTCGTACTCCCACAAGGCCTCAGGTTTGATCTGGTCGCGGTTGGCCGGGTTGATCAAAAATGGCGCGATGCGCGGCCCCACCAAAGCTTGCCGCCAGACCAACCAAGCTCGCCAAATTTCTTCGGGGGGCATGCCCAGCCGGGCTTCATCTACGGTGCAGCCCATCCCCGAAAAACTGTTCAGCGCGGATTGGCAGACATCGAGAATCCCGTCTTCCATGGGCAAGTAGCCCTGCAAATTACCCAGCCAACCCATGCGCACCCCTTTGGGATTGCTGGCCAAAGATCCTGCAAATACGGCGGGTTCCTCCGTCAGGCTCAAAGGGCTGGCCGGGTGCGCACCCGCTTGCACCGACAGCAGCATGGCCAAATCAGCCACATGGCGTGCCATGGGGCCTTCGGTGGCCAGTTGGGCAATGAACACATCTTGCGCGGGCGACATCGGCACTCGGCCTTGTGAGGGGCGCAGGCCAAACACATGGTTCCACCCGGCGGGGTTGCGCAAGCTGCCCATGAAGTCCGAACCATCTGCCACGGGCAGCAAACGCTGGGCCAGCGCCACCGCCGCACCACCGCTGCTGCCCCCCGCCGATTTGCTGGGATTCCAGGCGTTGCAGGTGGAGCCAAACACTTCATTGAACGTGTGCGAACCCAATCCAAATTCGGGTGTGTTGGTCTTGCCGATGACGATGGCACCAGCGGCTTTCATGCGGCTGGCCATCAGCCCGTCCTCGCTGGCCACAAAGTCTTTCATCAGCGGGCTGCCCAAAGTGGTGCGCAGACCTTGTGCATTGGCCAGGTCCTTGATGGCTTGGGGCATGCCGTGCATCCAACCCATGGACTCGCCCCGGGCCAGTTGGGCATCGCGCTCACGGGCTTGTGCCAACAAAAGTTCCGGTTCTTGCAGGCTGACGATGGCATTGGAGACCGGGTTCAGGCGGGCAATGCGCTCGAGTGTGGACTGCATGACTTCTTGGCACGACACCTGCTTGAGGTGAATGGCGCGGGACAAATCGATGGCGGACATATCAGGGTTGACCATGGGGTGTTGTTCTCGGTTTTATTTGTATTATGAAAGCGGTCAAAGGGCATGGAGCCACTGGTGAAAACCCCGACTCCGATTTGCGCAAAGGTGACGCTTGTTCGTTTTGAAAGCTGTCATCATGATTTTTCAACTGTTCCTTTTTTGGAGATCTGATCATGAAAAGACGTGTTCTGTTTGCTGCTACGGGTTTGTTGGGTTTGAGCATGCTGGCCCCTGTGGTCGCACAGGCCCAAGACAACAAAGTTTTCCGCTTTGTGCCGCACGCCAACCTGGCGGTGCTCGATCCGATCTGGACCACGGCCTATGTCACGCGCAACCACGCGTACATGATTTACGACACGCTTTTCTCTGAAGACGCGCAGGGCAACATCAAGCCGCAGATGGTGGACACCTACACCACCTCAACCGACCGCAAGACCTGGACCTTCAAACTGCGCAGTGGCTTGGAGTTTCACGATGGCAAGCCTGTGACCAGTGAAGACGTGGTGGCTTCGCTCAAGCGCTGGGCCAGCCGCGATGCCATGGGCGGCATCTTGAACACCTTCATCGACCGTTATGAAACCCCTGATGCCAACACTTTTCGCATGGTCCTCAAGGAACCCAGTGGCATCGTGATCGACGCTTTGGGCAAGGCTTCGTCCAATGTGCCCTTCATCATGCCCGCCCGTATTGCGGCCACGCCCGGCTCCGAGCAAATCAAGGAGCACATTGGCTCGGGCCCCTTCATTTTCAAGGCCGACGAGTTCAAGCCTGGCGCATTAGCCGTGTACACACGCAATGCCAAATACAAGCCTCGTGCTGAAGCGCCCAGTGGCATGGCCGGTGGCCGTCCGGTCAACTTTGACCGTGTGGAGTGGGTCATCATCCGCGACCCACAAACCCAGTTCAACGCCATCAAAGCCGGTGAAGTGGACATGGTCGAGCAGCCCAGCTTTGAGCAGTACGAAACCCTCAAGAAAACCGAAGGTTTGAAGATCGATGATTTCTCGCCCGCAGGCTTGCAGTTCATCATGCGCTTCAACCACCTGCACAAGCCGTTTGACAACCCCAAGATCCGTCAGGCGGCCATGGTGGCGATGGGTCAACAGGCCTACATCAACACCCAAATTGGCGTGCCCGAGTTGGGCAAGCTGTGCCGCAGCATCTTCCCTTGCGGCACGGTGTATGCGGATGAAAACACGGGTTACTTCACCGGCGTGGCCAATCCGGCCAAAGCCCGCGAAATGCTCAAAGAGGCGGGCTATGACAACACGCCTGTGCTCCTGATGCGACCTACTGACTTGGCTTCGATCGCCAAGATCCCTTTGGTGGCCAAGCAGCAACTTGAAGCTGCGGGCTTCAAAGTGGACTTCCAGCAAATGGACTGGGCTTCTTTGCTGGCTCGCCGCGCTAAGAAAGACGCGCCTGCAGCCGGTGGTTGGAATGCATTCCTGACCGCTTGGACAGCGGGTGACATCTCCAACCCATTGGCCATGGCCATGCTGAATGCAAAAGGCGACACGGGTTGGTTCGGCTGGCAAAACGAGCCACGCATTGAAGCCCTCAAAGCCAGTTTCGCTCGTGCAGCCACCACCGAAGAGAAAAAGAAACTCGCCAGCCAGATCCAGGCCTTGGCCTTTGAAACCGCCACCCACGCACCATTGGGTCAGTACCGCTCACCCACGGTGATCCGCAGCAATGTGAGTGGCATTTTGCAAACCCCCGGCATCCCGGTCATGTGGAACATCAAGAAAAACTGATCAGGTTCTGAGCGATGTTTCAATTCGTCCTGCGCCGCCTGCTGGCGGTGCTGCCGGTCCTGCTCGTCGTGTCGCTGGTGGTCTTCCTCATCTTGAGGTTGGCCCCCGGTGATCCGGCGGCGGTGATTGCCGGTAACAGCGGCACCAACGAAGACATCAACCGCATCCGCGAACAACTGGGCCTGGATCGATCGATCATGTCGCAGTATTTCATTTGGATTGGGCGGGTGTTTCAGGGCGATCTGGGTTATTCGTATTACCTGAGCAAGCCCGTCACCGAGCTGATCGCGCAGCGCATCGAGCCCACCTTGTCCTTGGCGGCTGGCACCTTGGTGCTGGCCGTTGCGGTGGCCATTCCATTGGGGACCATTGCCGCTTGGCGCATGGGTGGTTGGCTTGACAAAATCTTGTCCGGTTTTTCGGTGGCCGGGTTTTCGGTGCCGGTGTTTGTGATCGGCTACTTGCTCATTTACCTGTTTGCCATTCGTCTGGAATGGTTGCCGGTGCAGGGTTACAAAACTTTGTTTGGGCCGCGCAGCGTTGGGGTGTGGGATTGGATGCGGCAGCTGATCTTGCCCTGGATGACGTTGGCCATGATCTATGTGGCGCTGATTGCGCGGGTGACCCGAGCCAGTGTGTCCGAGGCCCTGACCGAAGACTACATTCGCACCGCGCGGGCCAAGGGCCTGACCGAGCGGGTGGTGCTGTTGCGCCACGCCCTGAGCAATGCGGCCGTGCCCATCGTCACCGTGATTGGTATTGGCGTGGCTTTGTTGATTGGCGGCGTGGTGGTGACCGAGACGGTCTACGCCATTCCCGGGCTGGGCATGCTCACGGTGGATGCGGTGCTCAACCGCGACTTCCCGGTGATCCAGGGGCTGGTCCTGCTGTTCTCATGCGCCTACGTGTTCATCAACCTCATGGTCGATTTGAGCTACCTCTTCCTTGATCCGAGGATCCGTTACTGATGTCCCTCTCTCATCGTTTATGGGCCAACGGCTCCATCCGGTTTGGTGCCATGGTGCTCGGGTTCATGGTGCTGGTGTCTTTGCTGGCACCATGGCTGGGCACGGTGGACCCTGCCGCCATGGACTCCAATTTCATCAACAAGCCTGCGGGCCTCAAGGGTGACTTCGCCTTGGTCGATGGCAGCACGGTGGCCCACACTTTCTGGCTGGGCACCGACAGCTTTGGCCGCGACCTTTACAGCCGCGTGGTCTACGGTGCGCAGGTGTCCTTGCTGGTGGGCGGTTTCACCGCGGTGTTGGCGTTGGCACTGGGTGGTTTGTTGGGCATGTTGGCGGGTTACTTCCGTCAAGTTGATGCGGTGCTCATGCGCTTCATGGACGGCCTGATGGCCATCCCCGCCATTTTGCTGGCCATTGCGCTGGTCGCGGCATTGGGCGCCCAAGTGTGGACGGTGGTGGTGGCCATCGCCATCCCCGAGGTGCCGCGTGTGACCCGCTTGGTACGCTCTTTGGTGCTGAGCTTGCGTGAAGAGCCTTTTGTGGAGGCGGCCCGTGCGCTGGCCACGCCCACGCCCGTGATTTTGTGGCGGCACATCTTGCCCAACGCCTTAGCCCCCTTAATCGTGCAGGGCACTTTTGTGGCCGCATCTGCGGTGCTGACTGAAGCGATTTTGAGTTTTCTGGGCTTGGGCCTGCCGCCTGACATTCCCACCTGGGGCAACATCATGGCCGAGGGGCGTGTGCAGTTCAGCCAGTACCCTGGCAACGTGCTGTACCCCGCTTTGTTTTTGGTGCCCACGGTGCTGGCTGTGAATTTGTTGGGAGATGGTTTGCGCGACGTGCTCGATCCCAAGTTTGCGAAAAGGGGGGCGCGATGAGTACAGCATCCCCTCAACCGGTCCTGACGATTAGCCAACTCTCGGTGGCCTTGCCTGCGGGCGGTGATCGGGCGCACGCGGTGCACCAGGTGTCGCTCAGCATCCTCCCCGGCCAGACCTTGTGTGTGGTGGGTGAGTCGGGTTCGGGCAAATCGGTCATGGCCACCACCGTCATGGGCCTGCTGGCCAAAGAACTGCGCCCCAGCGGCGGCGAGGTTGTGCTGCAAGGCGAGTCCTTGCTGGGGGCTTCGGCTGCGCGTTTGCGAGCCTTGCGCGGGCGCAGCATGGGCATGGTGTTCCAAGAACCCATGACCGCGCTCAACCCGGTCATGACCTGTGGTGACCAGGTCGACGAACTGCTGTCTACCCACACCGATTGGCCCCGCGATCAGCGTCGCGCCGAAATTTTGCGCATCTTCGAGCGGGTGCGCCTGCCCGACCCCGAGCGCATGCTGCGCAGCTACCCGCACCAGCTCAGTGGTGGTCAGCGCCAACGCATCGTGATTGCCATGGCCGTGGTGCTCAAGCCTGCCTTGATCATTTGCGACGAGCCGACCACCGCGCTCGATGTGACCACACAAAAAGAAATTTTGCGCCTGATTGCCGACCTGCAACGCGAGCAGGGCAGTGCGGTGCTCTTCATCACCCACGACATGGGCGTGGTGGCCGAGATCGCCGACGAGGTGCTGGTCATGAACCAGGGCGAAGCCGTTGAAGGTGGCCCGTGTGAGCAGGTCTTGCGACGGCCCCAAGCCGCCTACACACGCCAGTTGTTGGCCGCTGTGCCAGGCATGACGCCACCGGTGGCCAAACCCGCCTTCAGTGGCCCGGCCTTGTTGTCGAGCCAGGGCGTGGGCAAAACCTATTCCAGCCGCGACTGGATGGGCCGCAACCGCGCCACCGCCGCGCTGCAAAACGCCCATGTGGCGGTCCACGCGGGCGAGACCGTGGGCATTGTGGGCGAGTCCGGTTCGGGCAAGTCCACGTTTGCACGTTGCCTGATCCGCCTGATTGACCCGACCGAGGGCCGCATCTTGTGGGGCGATGACGAGGTGGCCACCTTGCCCGAAGGCCGTTTGCGGCCTTTGCGAAACCGGGTGCAAGTGGTGTTTCAAGACCCGAACCGCTCGCTCAACCCGCGCCGCACGGTGGGCCAGTCCATGGTCGAAGGGGCCATGAACTTTGGCCAATCCCGCGCCGAGGCCGAAGCCTTGGCGGCCGAACTCATGACGCAGGTGCGCCTGCCCGTCGAAGCGCTGCAACGCTACCCCAGCCAATTCAGTGGTGGACAAAGGCAACGCTTGGCCATTGCACGGGCCTTGGCCTGTCGGCCCCAGGTGCTGGTGGCTGACGAGGCGGTGAGCGCCTTGGATGTGAGCGTGCAAGCGCAGATCCTGAACTTGCTGCGCGAGATTCAGGGCCGCTTAGGCCTGGGTGTGCTCTTCATTACGCATGACCTGCGTGTGGCCGCGCAGCTGTGTGACCGCGTGATCGTGATGCACCAGGGCCACATCGTCGAAGAAGGCCCGACCGCCGAGCTCTACGCCAACCCCCAACAAGATTACACACGCCGTCTTTTGCATGCGGCACCTGCGGCTTTGCCACCCATGGATGTTGCTGTTTGATGCTTACCCTGAATGCCGCTCTTTGAGGCGGTTTGATTTGAACCCTCACCACGGCCCTTCATGACCCGTATCCTGATCGCTGGTTACCAGCACGAGACCAACACCTTTGCCCCCAGTCTGGCCGATTGGGCTGCATTCCAAAGTGGCGAGGCTTTTCCAGCCTATGTGCGCGGGCAGGCCATGATCGACCAGATGACGGGCGTGAACATCCCGGCGGGTGGCTTCATCGACGCGGCGCGGCGCGAAGGCTGGCAACTGCTGCCCTCGGCTTGGGCCGGGGCCACACCCTCTTCATACGTGACTCAAGACGCGTTTGAGCGCATCTGCGCGGCCATTGTCGAAGACGTTCGGGCAGCCTTGGTGCAGGGGCTGGACGGTGTGTACCTCGATCTGCACGGTGCGGCCGTGGCCGAAAACGCTGACGACAGTGAGGGCGAGTTGATCGCCCGCATCCGCGCGGTGGTCGGCCCCAAGCTGCCCATCGTGGCCAGTCTGGACCTGCACGCCAACGTGACCGAACGCATGCTGCAATTGTCCGATGGCCTGGTGGCCTACCGCACCTACCCGCACATCGACATGGCCGACACCGGCGAGCGGGCCGCCTTGCTGTTGCGCGAGCATTTGCGTGCAGGCGCCAAGCGCCCCATGCAGGCGCGTCGCTTGCCGTTTTTGATTCCACTGAATGCCCAAAGCACCTGGATGGCCCCGGCCAAAGACCTCTACCAGGAGATGATCGCGCTGGAGTCACAAACCGGCTGCATGCTCAGTTTTTGCATGGGTTTTCCGGCGTCCGACTTTGCCGAATGCGGTCCCGTGGTCTGGGGCCACGGCCCGCAGGCTGACATGGCGGTGCAGCGCTTGTTTGAGCGCGTGGCCGAACCCGGCCAGTGGCGCCCCGATGTGCTGCCCGCACGCGAGGCGGTCACCCAAGCCTTGGCCACGGCAGAAGTCTCTGCCGCCCCCGTGGTCATGGCCGACACCCAAGACAACCCGGGCGCAGGCGGCGACAGCAACACCACCGGCATGCTGCACGCCCTGCTGCAACAAGGCGCTGGAAAGCGCTGGCCTGGTCAAGTGGCCGTTGGCTTGTTGTATGACCCCGCTGCGGCCCGCATGGCGCATGAAGCCGGTATCGGCGCGAGTCTGCAACTGGCTTTGGGCAAAGCCGTGCCCACCTTCACCGGCGAGGCGAGTGACCCGCCTTTGCAAGGCCGCTTTACGGTGCGTGCCTTGGGGCCAGATGATTGTGAACTCAAAGGCCCGATGATGACCGGCATGAAAGTCCACATCGGCCCTTGTGCGTGCCTCGAAATGGATGGCGTGCTGATCGCCGTGGCCAGCGGCAAGATGCAGATGCTGGACCGCGAACTGTTTCGCGCCGTGGGCATCCACCCCGAGCAGATGAAACTGCTGGTGGTCAAAAGCTCCAACCATTTCCGGGCCGACTTCACCCCCATCGCCAGCCGTGTGCTGGTGGCCAAAGCGGCGGGGCCGATGGCCGCCGATCCGGGCGACTTGCCCTGGAAAAAACTCAGCCCCAACACCCGAACCCGACCTTGACGTGGCTCGGCAGCCACGCTTTTGAACTTTTCTGAAGAGGCACACCCATGAGCGCGACACCCCAAGATTTGACGCAGTCCCCGGCCCACGAACTGCTCGCCCTGTACCGCAGCGGCCAGGCCTCACCGGTTGAAGTCACCCGGGCGGTGCTGCAGCGCATCGAACGTGTCAACCCGCAAATCAACGCCTTTTGTCTGGTGGACGAAAAAGCTGCCATGGCCAGCGCCCAGGCCAGTGAAGCCCGTTGGCAGGCGCACCGCCAGCAAGGCACGCCCGTGGGCGCTTTGGACGGTGTGCCCACCTCCATCAAGGACCTGATCCTGACCCAAGGCTGGCCCACTCTGCGCGGCAGCCGCACCATTGACCCGAACCAGCCTTGGGATGTGGATGCCCCAGCCACCGCCCGCCTGCGCGAAGCGGGCGCGGTCTTGCTGGGCAAAACCACCACGCCCGAGTTTGGTTGCAAGGGCGAGACCAATTCACCCGCCACCGGCATCACCCGCAACCCCTGGAACCTGAACCACACCCCCGGCGGCTCCTCAGGCGGCACGGCCGCTGCGGTGGCCGCAGGCCTGGGGCCCATTGGCGTGGGCACCGATGGCGCAGGCAGCGTGCGCATTCCGGCGGCCTTTTGCGGCAACGTGGGCCTCAAACCCAGCTTTGGCCGCGTGCCGGCCTACCCCTTGTCCCCCTTTGGCTCGGTGGCCCATTTGGGCCCGCACACCATGAGCGTGCGCGACGCCGCCTTGATGACCAACGTGCTCAAGCTGCCCGATGCCCGGGACTGGACATCACTGCCCCCCGACGCGAGCGACTACACCCTGGGCCTGGAAGACGGCATCCGCGGCCTCAAGATCGCCTACTCGCCCACCTTGGGTTATGCGCAAAACGTGGACCCCGAAATCGCCGATGCGGTGCATGCCGCCGTGCAGCAATTGCAGGCCTTGGGGGCCCATGTGGAGCAGGTCGACCCGGGTTTCGAAGACCCCTTGGAGATCACCACGGGGCTTTGGTTTTTGGGCGCTTACACCGTCTGGAAAGGCTTGAGCGCCGAGCAGCAGGCCGTGGCCGACCCCGACTTCCAGACCGAGGCCGAGTTGGGTGCGCAGCTCAGCGCCTTGCAAATTCAACAACTCAACCAACGCCGCGGCGTGTTGGGCTCGCACATGCGCCAGTTCATGCAGCGTTACGACCTGCTGGTCACCCCAGCGGTTTCCATTGCGGCTTTTGAGGCGCGTGCGGCCGGCACGGTGACCATGAACCCGGTGTCCATGCTGGGCTGGACGCCGTTCAGCTACCCCTTCAACCTCACCCAGCAACCCGCCATCACCGTGCCCTGCGGCCTGACCCGCAGCGGACTGCCCATGGGCCTGCAGATCGTGGGGCCGATGTTTGGCGACGCCTTGGTGCTGCGTGCAGCCCGGGCTTACGAGTCGGTCAAGCCCGTGGCCCGCCCCGCTTTATGAAGACCTGAGCCTCCAGCGCGGCCACACGATTTGGCCCCAAGACCCTGGTCGATGAATTGACTTATTGAATACTTTTGGTATAAATAAAAGCTTTCTCATCGGATCAAGTCCTCTTGGAGCGCGTATGCAATTGATTTGGGTAGCCGGTCCAGCGGACAGGGTGGTCACTTGGTCCATCACCACGCGCACGGTGTTGACCGCCTTGGCTGCCGTGTCGAGTTTTCTGGTGCTTCTCGGGTTTTTATTCCACTTGATCGGCCTGAGGGTGGCGGTTGAATATGTGCCCGAGTTGGCTCACCGCATGGGCGGCGTGACCAGCCAGAGCGAGCAGCAAAGGGTCGAGGCCATTTACAGGGAAAAACTCGAGCTTCTGAACCAGCACCTCAGTGGTGTGTCCGAGCGTTTGCACGAAATCGAGGCCATCAAAGACAAGGTGCTGGGGCGTTTGGGCATAGAAAAGTTGCTGCCGATCTCAGATCCCTCGGGTCGCGAGCCGCTGGCTGGCAAGGGTGGGCCCATGAATCTGCTGTCCACTTGGGGCCTGTCGACGCGAAAACTGAACCACCAACTCGACCAGTCCATCGAAAAAGTCCGCCACTACGACAAAACCCTGGCAGACATGCAGCAGCGCTGGCAAATGGATCTGGGGCGGCTCGATCTGGTGCCAACGGTGCTGCCGCTTTCGGGTGACTTTCTGCTGAGCAGCACTTTTGGGGTCCGTGCCGACCCACTCACCCACTTGCCCAGCATGCACGAGGGCATTGATTTTGTGGCGCCCGTTGGAACACCTGTGCTGGCCACGGCGGATGGGGTGGTGTTGCGTGCAGAATATGCGGGCGCTTATGGCAATATGGTGGAGGTGGCCCATGCGGACGGCTTCGTCACACGCTATGCCCATCTCAAAACCATCCAGGTCAAGCCCCAAGAGGTGCTCCAGCGCCACGATGTTGTGGGAACCTTAGGCAACACTGGGCGATCGACCGGACCTCATTTACATTACGAGGTGATATTCAAAGGACGTGCCATGCACCCAGCCAAAGCGTTGGCTGCGTGGGCGCAACCCTAGCCCCCCCTGAAACGGACAACAAGGAAAAGCGCATGTTTGGCAAAAAGAAAACCGCCCATACACCATTGGTGATGAGCCAGGAAAAGTTTGACACCCTGATTGGCCGGCACGCTGAAATTCACGGCTGCCTGCGTTTGCAGGAAAGTGTGCGCATCGACGGCAAGGTGGTGGGCAACATCGAAGCACCCAGAGACCAGGCCATTTCGGTGGTGATTGGACCCAATGGCGAAGTTCAAGGCGATGTGCTGGCGAGCCGAATCATTGTGGCGGGCAAAGTGGCGGGCAACATCCATGCTTTTGAGCGGGTGGAGCTGATGGCCAGTGCACTGGTCCAAGGTGACATCAAATACGCCTCTATGGCTGTGGAGCATGGGGCCAAGCTTTTGGGCTTGCTCTTGCAAGTGGATGCTGCGGACACCCCCACACGTTCGGACCGCGATGCACAAGACGCCATCCGCAAGGCACAAAACGCCGGCCTGAACGGCTGAATCCAGCGCTCAATCTTTGGCTGACTTCACAGACGCGAGGCCCAGCCGTCTCGGTGGCTGAAATTCATTATCATCGCCGGATGACATTTTTAGCCATCGATGTGGGCAACACGCGCCTGAAGTGGGCGCTGTACGACCAACCCAGCCCCCAGGGCCAATTGCTCGCACACGGTGCAGAGTTCCTCGAAAACATCGATCGCCTGTCTGAAGGCACTTGGGCCACCTTGCCCAAGCCTGACCAGATGCTGGGCTGCGTGGTGGCTGGTGACGCCATCAAGCGCCGCGTGCAAGAGCAAATGGAACTTTGGGATTTCACCCCCCAATGGGTGGTGCCCAGTGCACAAGAGGCGGGGCTGACCAACGGCTACGACCACCCCTCGCGCTTGGGCTCGGACCGTTGGGTGGCCATGATCGGGGCGCGTCACCGCATGCTGGCCACAGGTCAATCGCGCCCCTTGGTGGTGGTCATGGTCGGCACGGCCGTGACGGTGGAGGCCATCGACGCGCAAGGCCGTTTTTTGGGCGGTCTGATTTTGCCCGGCCACGGCATCATGCTGCGAGCGCTCGAGTCGGGCACGGCCGGTTTGCATGTGCCCACGGGAGACGTCAGGCCCTTTCCGACCAACACCAGCGATGCCCTGACCAGCGGTGGCACCTACGCCATTGCCGGGGCCTGCGAGCGCATGGTGCAGCACCTGCGCGAGCACACCGGCCAAGAGCCCGTGTGCATCATGACCGGTGGTGCGGGCTGGAAAATGGCCCCCAGCATGTCGGTGCGTTTCGAATTGGTGGACAACCTGATTTTTGATGGCTTGCTGGCGCTGGCGGCCCAGCGCTTTGCCTGAGCCTTTGCCCGACCCCTTTGCGGGGGATCAAGCCGCGCCGGGTGCGCTGTAGGCGGCGGTCAAGGCCTGCAGGTGCTGTTGCACCTGCGGGTCGGCCATGTAGGGCGTCAGCAGGGCCAGCACATGCTGCGCCCCCCGCGTCAAAGCCAGCCCGGCGCTGGCCGGCTCCATGGCCTGTCGTGGGTTGCGCACATATTCATAACTGAGCCAATAGGTCACCATCACCGACAGGCTAGCCGACAGGGTCTCGATGTTGTCGGCATCGATGCGCATCAGGCCCACGGCCCCCAAGGACTCCAGCATCTGCCGAAAGGCCAAGGTCTTGCGCTCCAGCACCGCATGGAAGTGCGTTTCCAAGTGGCGGTTACCCGATAACAGGTTGTTCAAGTCGCGGTACAAAAAGCGGTGGTTCCACACCTGCTCAAACAGCGAGTGCAGGAAAAACCAGGTGTCTTCCACATCCTGCACATCGGGCGCCGCATCGAGCAAAGACAGCATGGCCGTTTCGTACTGGTCAAACAGCTGGTTGACCAAGGCGTCCTTGGACGGGAAGTGGTAGTACAGATTGCCCGGGCTGATGCCCAACTCGGCCGAGATCATCGTGGTCGAGACATTGGGCTCGCCAAAGCGGTTGAACAACTCCAACGTCACCAGCGCAATGCGCTCGGCGGTGCGGCGGGGGGCTTTTTTGGCCATGGGCGGGCTACTGTGGCGAGCTTTAGGCGGGCTTCAGGCAGATTTTTTGCGCGAGGCCGCCGCAGGTTTTGCTGCCGGTCTGCTCGCTTTGGCTGCAGGCTTTTGGGCGGCAGTTTTCTTGGCCGCTGGT
>JANQXJ010000110.1:0-14201 GCA_030729445.1 Limnohabitans sp.
CGCCTGACGCACTGCATGCGCTGGCTGGGGCAGGCGCGGCGCGCTCACGACATCGCCCTCGACTACGCCAGCCGCCGCCACGCCCTTGGCAAGTCGCTGGCCGAACATGAGGGTGTGGGCTTCATGCTGGCCGACAACGACATCGACCTGCACACCGCCCGCCTGCACATCTGGCACACCGCCTGGCTGCTCGACCAAGGCCAAAAAGGTGGCTTTGAATCGAGCCGCGCCAAAGTGGCCTGCTCCGAAGCCGAGTGGCGTGTGGTGGACCGCTGTGTGCAAATTTTGGGTGGCCAGGGCGTGACGGCCGAGACGCCTGTGATGCGCATCTTCATGGATATGCGGGCCTTTCGAATTTATGACGGCCCAAGCGAAGTGCACCGCTGGAGCATGGCCCGAAAGCTGGTCTACAAATCCCAGCAGGCCGCCAAAGCTGCCCTGGGCTGACCGTCACCCAGCCCCCTCAAAACCTGCGAGCTTGCACATGACCCCATCCCTGGCATCCACCGTTGAATTCATCCAATCGTGTGAAACCCCCTGGTCGCGTGACACCTCGCCGCCTTGGGGCATCCATGAAGCAGACCCACCGCCCTACAACCGCTTGTATGGCCCGGTGCACGGCAGAGGCCCCGTGTCTGGGGTTTTGTATCACCAACACCAGTTGTTGGCCCAATGGGGCGAGCCCCACAAGGCCGACCTGACCTTCAGTGTGGCCAAGACTTATTTGGCCTTGCTGGCCGGTCTGGCGTTTGACCAGGGCCTGATCCCCAACGTTCACACCCCTGTGGCCGAGCAATGCCCCGGCATTGGTTTCGAAGGTGAGAGGCTGTCGCGCATCACTTGGCACCATTTGTTGCAGCAAACCAGCGAATGGGAAGGCACTTGTTTGGGCATTCCCGAACAAGTGGACCGTTACCGCTGGCTGGCTTACCAAACGGGTCAGGCCGATGGCCAAAAGGGCGATGCCCGGCCACTGGGCGAGCCGGGCTCGCGGTATGAATACAACGACGTGCGCATCAACCAATTGTCATTGGCCTTGCTAAACGTGTTCAAGCGCCCACTGCCCGAAGTGTTCGAAGAATTTTTTCGCCTACCTCTGGGCTGTTCGGATGACTTTCAATGGGTGGGTTACGAGCAAGGCTGGACCAAGGTCAAAGGCCAACGCATGATGTCTGTCCCCGGGGGCAGCCACTGGGGTGGCGGCGTGTCTATCTCGGCCATGGACCAAGCGCGGATTGGCCTGATGCTGATGGGGCAAGGCACGTACAAAGGCCAACAAATTTTGTCCAAAAAATGGCTCGAGATGATGCAGCAGCCCTGCGACATCGCGCCCTATTACGGCTACCTGATTTGGTTGAACAAAGACGGGGCGCTGTTCAAAGATGCGCCCCGCACCTCCTGGTTTGCCATTGGCGCGGGTTCTTCCATCACCTGGGTGGACCCCGAGTTGGAGTTGGTGTGCATCATGCGGTGGATCGACGCCGATAAAACCAACCATTGCATCGCCCAGGTGATGCAGTCCTTGAAGCCCTGAAACAAGCGTTGCAGCTTACTTGGCGAAAAGGCTCTCGGGGTTGGCAAAGGCCTTGAACTCCACCGCATTGCCGCAGGGGTCCAAAAAGAACATGGTGGCCTGTTCGCCCACCTGACCCTTGAATCGGATATGGGGCTCAATGACAAACGAGGTGCCCGCTTTTTTGAGCTTGTCAGCCATGGCCTCCCACTGGCCCATCTCCATCACCAGACCAAAGTGCCGCACAGGCACGTTGTCGCCATCGACCGCGCTGGTGTTGTGATGCCCCGCCTCAGAAGGGCTCAAGTGCGCCACGATTTGATGGCCATAAAAATTGAAGTCAATCCAGTGCTCACTGGATCGGCCTTCGGGACAACCCAACAAATCGCCATAAAAAGCTCTGGCCTTGGCCAAAGACGTGACGGGAAAAGCCAAATGGAAAGGTTGCATGGGGTGCTCCGCCAGAAATCAAAAACACATTCTGCAACGAACACTGTGCAAAAGGGGGCATTTTGGTGACAGCGGGGGGCGAGTTTGAGCGCTGAGACGCCACCCCCCAAGCCAGCGGCGATGGCCTGCCAACACGCATTGACACTGCGCTGCGTCAATACATGTCAGAGCACTGCTGACTTCAGCTGGCCTTGGCCGCTTCCAGAGTTTCCCGCGTCTGCAGCGCCACGCGCCGGGCCGCGGCTTCGAAGTCGTCACCGCTCGATGCATACAACACAGCACGCGATGAGTTGACGATGATCGAGCCTGCACTGCTGCCGTCGGCGTTGGCACGCCAACCGGCTTTGACGGTGGCGATCGCGTCGCCGCCTTGTGCGCCCACGCCGGGGATCAGCAGGGGCACAGTGGGGGCGAGTTCGCGCACGCGCTCGATCTCGGCAGGGTAAGTCGCACCGACCACCAGGCCCAACTGGCCATTCAGGTTCCAAGGGCCTTGGGCCAAACGGGCCACATGCTCATACAAAAGCGGCTGGCCTTCAACCGAGGCCAGGCGCTGGTTTTGCAAATCGTCGCCACCGGGGTTGGAGGTGCGGCACAACAAGAAGGCGCCTTTGCCGTGGTACTGGAGGTACGGGGCCACCGAGTCCCAGCCCATGAAGGGCGACAAGGTCACGGCATCGGCACCGTAACGCTCAAAGGCCTCTTTGGCGTATTGCTCAGCGGTGCTGCCAATGTCGCCACGCTTGGCGTCCAAAATGATCGGCACATGCGGGGCCACGCGGCGCATGTGCTCCATCAAGCGTTCAAGCTGGCCTTCGGCGCGGTGCGCAGCAAAGTAGGCAATTTGGGGTTTGAAGCTGCTGACCAGGTCGGCCGTGGCATCGACGATGCGGGCGCAAAAGTCGTAGATTTTGTTGGCGTCGCCCTTGTAAGCGGCAGGGAACTTGGTGGGCTCGGGGTCCAGGCCCACACAAAGCATGGAGCCGTTTTGGCGCTCAGCGGCGCTCAGCATGTCGAGGAAGGTCATGGGTCGATTTTAAAGCCCGTCTAAGATGCTGCCCATGCACAAGCTTTCTCCGCGCCAATGGACCCTTCTGGTTTTGCTCACCTTGGTTTGGGGGATCAATTGGCCGGTCATGAAACTGGGAGTGACGGGCTTTCCGCCGCTCACATTTCGTGCCATGTGCCTTTGGCTGGGCACACCGGTTTTGGGGCTGGCCTTGTTGGCCATGAAAGTGCCGTTTCGCATCCCCCGGGCACATTGGCGCGAATTGCTGGTGCTGGCGGTATTCAACATGTTCATTTGGCAAGCCCTGATCATTGTGGCTGTGCAGTCGCTGTCCAGCGGTCGTGCGGCGATTTTGGGCTACACCATGCCCATTTTTTCGGCGCTTCTGGGCGGCTTGTTTTTTAGCAATCAGCTGGCCAAGCGGTCTTGGGTCGGTGTGGCAGCCGCCAGCTTGGGGGTGATCCTGCTGCTGTGGCATGAGGTGTCCAACCTGAGTGGTCGGCCTATGGGTGTGCTTTTGGCCCTAGGGGCTGCCTGCGCATGGGCATTGGGCACACAAATGTTGCGTCGTACGCAAATGCCCGTGCCAACCTTGGCTATTTCCTTTTGGATGACTTTCATGACCACAGGCGTCATTTCCGTGTTGGCCGTGTTGCTGGAGTCCGATCGATGGGTTGCACCCTCCCCGCAAAACTGGTTCGCTATTGTGTTCAATGCGGTATTGGTTTTTGGTTTTGCGCACGCCGCATGGTTTTATTTGGCGCGGAGTCTGCCACCCGTGGCATCTACCTTGAGCGTGATGCTCATTCCTGTGCTGGGGGTGTTCAGTGGTGCTTGGTGGCTTGGCGAACTTTTGCACTGGCAAGATTGGGCGGCCGTGGGCTTGATGAGTGCCTCGATTGCCTTTGTGCTGTGGCCAGCCTCTAAAAAAGCGGCCTGATTTGTTGACTCACCAGGCCGGTTGCAAAGCCGCAAACCCTTTGGGGGCCTGGCTGGACTTCTCAAAGGTCACGATCTCGTAAGCGTCAGGTTGCGCCAGCAGCGCACGCAGCAGCTGGTTGTTCATGGCGTGGCCCGAGCGAAAGGCACTGTAGGCCGCCAGCAGGGGTTTGCCCACGATGTAAAGGTCACCCATGGCGTCCAGGATTTTGTGTTTGACGAATTCGTCGTCGTAGCGCAGCCCGTCTGCGTTGAGGACTTTGTAGTCGTCCATCACGATAGCGTTGTCCAGCCCCCCACCCAAGGCCAGACCATTGGCACGCATCATTTCAACGTCTTTGGTGAAACCGAAGGTGCGGGCCCGGGCGATGTCGCGCGAGTAGACGCCCTCTGACATGTCAAACACCACCTGCTGGCCCGTCGAGTCAACGGCCGGGTGGCGGAAGTCGATTTCGAAGCTGAGTTTGTAGCCGTGAAAGGGCTCGAGTTTGGCCCACTTGATGTTGTGGCCCTCGCCTTCGCTGACCTGCACGGTTTTGAGCACCCGCAAAAAGTGTTTGGGCGCGTTTTGCTCGACGATGCCCGCACTTTGCAACAAGAAAACAAACGAAGAGGCCGAACCGTCCAGAATGGGCACTTCTTCGGCGGTGATGTCGATATACAGGTTATCAATGCCCAGCCCTGCACAGGCCGACATCAGGTGCTCCACGGTGAACACCTTGGCTTGACCGACCGAGATGGTCGAGGCCAGTCGTGTGTCGGTCACCGATTCGGCCCGAACGGGGATGTCCACCGGCTCGGGCAGATCGACCCGGCGAAACACGATGCCGGTGTCGGGCGCCGCAGGGCGCAGGGTCAATTCGACCCGCTGGCCGCTGTGCAAGCCCACGCCAACGGCCTGGGTCAGGGTTTTGAGGGTGCGTTGAGCAAGCATGGTGAGATTTTAAGGGCGAGGACCCGGTCTTGTGCTGAGAAGGTATTCAAGACAGTTGTTCAAGTCTCGCTTTGAGTCTGGCCCGCGATGAAAAAGGGCCAGTCCAGCGGCTGCTGGTCTGGCCCTGACTCACATGACCATCGATCAGTCGGGTTCAGTCCGCCTGCTTGCGCAAGAAAGCTGGAATCTCAATGTCGTCCATACCGGCGTTGGCCATACCGTCCACACGCGCGGCCGCATGGGTACGGTTGCTGCGCCAGTAGGCTGGCACATTCAGTCCATTGTTGACCAAAGGAGCAGCCGTGTTTGGCGCGTTTGTCACGGCATCTTGACCGCCCATCACGAAGGGCGCGTTATCGGTACCGGTGCGCAGCACCTGCAGCGGAGGGGCTGTGCGACGAACTCCGGGCTTGGCCAGACCGGTGGCCACCACGGTCACGCGGATCTGGTCGCCCAGGCTCTCGTCGTAGGCCGTGCCATAAATGACGTGGGCATCTTCCGAAGCGCAGTCACGGATGGTGTTCATGGCTTGCTTGGACTCGGACAGTTTCAAGGAACCCTTGGCGGCACTGATCAAGACCAGCACGCCGCGTGCACCCTTGAGGTCCACGCCTTCCAGCAGTGGGCAGGCCACGGCTTGCTCGGCTGCAATGCGGGCGCGATCAGGGCCACTGGCGGCAGCAGTGCCCATCATGGCTTTGCCGGGCTCGCCCATGACGGTGCGCACGTCTTCAAAGTCGACGTTCACATGACCGGGCACGTTGATGATTTCGGCAATACCGCCCACGGCGTTTTTCAGCACGTCGTTGGCGTGCGAGAAAGCTTCATCCTGAGTCATGTCTTCGCCGCCAGGCAATTCGAGCAGCTTCTCGTTCAAGACCACGATCAGCGAGTCCACGTTGGCTTCCAACTCCTTCATGCCTTCATCGGCGTTGTCCATGCGGCGCTTGCCTTCAAAGTCGAACGGCTTGGTGACCACGCCCACGGTGAGGATGCCCATGTCTTTGGCGATCTTGGCAATGACCGGTGCAGCGCCGGTGCCAGTGCCGCCACCCATGCCAGCGGTGATGAACAACATGTGTGCGCCTTCAATGGCCGCGCGGATGTCGGCCTCTGCAGCTTCAGCGGCTTCGCGGCCCTTGTCTGGCTTGCTGCCAGCGCCCAGACCGGTTTGACCCAGTTGCACAAAGCGGTGGGCCGCACTGCGGGCGAGGGCTTGTGCATCGGTGTTGGCGCAGATGAATTCAACGCCTTGGACCTGACGCTCAATCATGTGCTCCACGGCATTGCCGCCGCCACCACCGACCCCGATCACTTTGATCTGGGTGCCTTGGTTAAATTCCTCTGTCTGGATCATTTCGATGGTCATGTTACTTCTCCTAAATGGTTTGCAGTTGCCTGAAAGTTTTCTGAATTTTTGGTGTCTATTGAAGGGTTTTCAACATCGTAGCGGCCTTACCAAGGGTGGGCTGCTTCTGGCCTGAAAAATATGTGTCCAGCTCATCAAAAGTTCCCCACAATGAAGTCTTTGAACCGGCCAAAAGCGTTGTTCACAGAGCTCTTCTTTTGGGTGACCTTGTAGCCGCGCAGGCGGGCCAAGCGGGCCTCTTCCAGCAGACCCATGACGGTCGCTGCGCGTGGCTGGCTGACCATGTCGGCCAAGCCCCCTGAATACTTGGGCAAGCCCCGGCGCACGGGCTTGAGGAAAATGTCTTCGCCCAATTCAATCATGCCCGGCATCACCGCACTGCCGCCCGTGAGCACAATGCCCGAGGACAGCACTTCTTCGTAACCCGATTCACGAATGACCTGGTGCACCAGGGAGAAAATTTCTTCGATGCGCGGCTCGATCACGCCAGCCAAGGCCTGGCGGCTGAGCATGCGCGGGCCCCGGTCGCCCAAGCCCGGCACTTCCACCTGGGCATCGGGATCGGCGAGCAGCTGTTTGGCGTAACCGCTCTCCACCTTGATGTCTTCGGCATCCTTGGTGGGTGTGCGCAAGGCCATGGCAATGTCGCTGGTGATCAGGTCACCGGCAATCGGGATGACGGCGGTGTGGCGGATGGAGCCGTTGGCAAAAATCGCCACATCGGTTGTGCCCGCGCCGATGTCCACACACACCACACCCAGCTCACGCTCGTCCTCGGACAACACAGCCAAGCTCGACGACTGGGGGTTGAGCAAAAGCTGGTCCACTTCCAGGCCGCAGCGGCGCACACATTTGATGATGTTTTCTGCGGCGCTTTGGGCGCCTGTGACGATGTGCACCTTGGCTTCCAGGCGCATGCCGCTCATGCCAATCGGCTCCTTGACCTCCTGGCTGTCGATCACGAATTCCTGAGGGGCGACCAACAACAAGCGCTGATCGCTGGAAATGTTGATGGCCCGTGCCGTCTCCATCACACGGGCCAGATCGGCTTGGGTGACTTCCTTGTCCTTGATGGCCACCATGCCACTGGAGTTGATGCCGCGGATGTGGCTGCCCGTGATGCCTACATTCACGCGTGTGATTTTGCAATCGGCCATCAGCTCGGCCTCTTTGAGTGCTTGCTGGATGCTTTGCACAGTGGCGTCGATGTTGACCACCACACCACGCTTGAGCCCGTTGCCAGGCGCAATGCCCAGCCCGGCAATCTTGAGCTGACCGTCGGGCATCACCTCGGCCACCACGGCCATGACCTTGGACGTTCCAATGTCCAGGCCCACCACCAGATCTTTGTACTCTTTTGCCATTTCAACCACCGTTTCCGTTTATTTCCATGTGCCCTGATTGCTCAAGGCTTTTTATGACTGTCTGCTTCCACCGTGCTCACGCCGTGCAAGCGCAAGGCATAGCCGTCCTTGTGGCGCAAATCTGCACCGGCCAAAGCAGAAGTGCCTCGTTCATAACGGGCGGTCACCTGCTTCAATGTTGTTAAAAAAACATCGACCTTCTTCACGATGTCAGCGCTCTCGCCTCGACCCAGCTCAATCTGAGCACCGTGTTGGGTTTGAATCCGCCAACTGCCACGCGGGGTCAATTCCAGCAGATCAATCTGCATGTCCAGCGCCTGAAAGCGCGGGCTCAAAGCCAAATACATGGCAGCCACGTTCTGCGACTCGTCGGTGGGCCCCTTCATGCGTGGCAGACGCTCGGCATCGGCATCGTCCAAAACGGCCTCAAACACCTGTCCTTGT
This sequence comes from Limnohabitans sp., assembly GCA_030729445.1. GTDB lineage: Bacteria > Pseudomonadota > Gammaproteobacteria > Burkholderiales > Burkholderiaceae_C > Limnohabitans_A. The sequence continues at coordinate 8,023 of JANQXJ010000110.1, forward strand.
TCATTGATCAAGGTCCCCGCGTCATCACTGCCCCAGATCGCCATGGGTTTGTGCTCCCACAAGACCGCCCGCAAACGGTTGGGGAAATCACGGTGCACCACCGCAATCCGCACCCAAGGCACCGACTCAAAGGTCTGTTGCGCTTGGGCCAGGTCGATGGTGAAAAAATTGCCTTCCAGCTTGGGCAACACATGTGTCCGAAACGCAAATGCATTGTTGCGACTGACCTCGCCTTGCACCGTGATGGTTTGCAGCGCAAAGCCCGGATGACGGATCACCCACCAAGCCCCGCTGCCCACGGCCAGCAGCACAAACACCAGCACCAGCAAGGCGGTGGCCATGTTCATGAGCCGGACATCGGTGGGCAAGGGCATGGCTTTTTTCACGCACCCGCTCCTTGGTAATCCAATTGCGCAGAGGCCAGCAAATGGCAGCACAGCGCCTCATACGACATGCCTTCGGCCGCAGCCGACATGGGCACCAGCGAATGCCCGGTCATGCCGGGAGAAGTGTTGATCTCCAGCAAATAAGGCTGGCGGGTATTGCCATCGATCATCACATCGATACGGCCCCAACCTCTGCAACCCAGTGTCTGGTAGGCCCGGCGCACCAAAGCCTGAATGTCTGCCTCCTCCTGAGCTGGCAAACCGCAAGGCACCAGGTACTGCGTATCGTCGGTGAAGTACTTGTTCTGGTAGTCGTAATTGCCTTCGGGGGCCACGATGCGGATCACAGGCAAGGCGCGGGCTTCGTCGCCTGCGCCCAGCACCGGACAGGTGACTTCGTCGCCCACGATGCACTGCTCACACAGGATGTCGTGGTCACAAGCGGCCGCTGCACGCAAAGCGGCGTGCACGTCTTCGGCCCGCTCCACCTTGCTCACACCAATGGAGGAGCCTTCGCGTGCAGGCTTGACGATCAAGGGCAGGCCCAGCGCCTGGATGAGCTCGTCTGCCGACAAGCTGTCGATTTGTGCAGGCTGCACCAGCACTTGGCGCGGCACCGGCAAACCCTCGGCCTGCCAGACGCGTTTGGTCATGACTTTGTCCATGGCGATGCTGGACGCCATCACACCCGATCCGGTGTACGGAATGCCCATCAACTCCAGGGCACCTTGCACCGTGCCGTCTTCGCCAAAGCGGCCGTGCAAGGCAATGAAACAGCGCTGGAACCCCTCATTCTGAAGTTCGCTCAGATCGCGCTCTGCCGGATCAAAGGCGTGGGCATCCACACCCGCAGCCAACAAGGCTTGGAGCACACCACGGCCAGACATCAGTGAGACCTCGCGCTCGGCCGAGCGGCCACCCATCAGCACAGCGACTTTGCCCATCTGGGCCATGGAAGTGTTCGGCTTCATGCGCTCACCTCTTGGGCCTTGGCGGCCAAGGCCACCACCTGCGCTGGGGTGCCACCAATGGAACCTGCACCCATACATATGAGCACATCACCATCACGCGCATTGCGCATCACAGCCTGGGGCATGTCGGCAATCTGGTCCACAAAGACCGGCTCGACCTTGCTCGCCACACGCAGGGCGCGGGCCAGTGCGCGTCCGTCTGCGGCCACGATGGGTGCTTCGCCTGCGGCGTAGACCTCGGACAGCAGCACGCTGTCGCAGCCTTGGCCAATGACTTTGACAAAGTCTTCAAAGCAATCTCGCGTGCGGCTGTAGCGGTGCGGCTGGAACGCCAACACGAGGCGGCGACCTGGGAATGCACCACGGGCTGCGGCCAGCGTAGCCGCCATCTCGACCGGGTGGTGACCGTAATCGTCGATGACGGTGAAACGACCTTGACCATCGGCCGTGGCCACTTCGCCATAACGCTGAAAGCGTCGGCCCACGCCCTTGAACTGGGCCAGAGCAACTTGCACAGCGGCGTCATCCACACCCAACTCAACAGCCACCGAAATGGCCGCCAATGCGTTGAGTACGTTGTGAACGCCCGGCAAATTCAACACGATGGGCAGGTCGGGCAGTGTCACCCCATTGCGCCTTTGCACCGTGAAATGCATCTGTCCGTTTTGGGCCCGCACATCCACCGCACGCACTTGGGCGCCTTCGTTCAGACCATAGGTGGTCACAGGGCGTGCGATGTCGTCCACGATGGACTGCACACCGGGGTCATCCGAGCAGACGATGGCCGTGCCGTAAAAAGGCATGCGGTGCAAAAACTCAACAAACGCGGCTTTGAGCTTGGCCAGATCGTGGCCATAGGTTTCCATGTGGTCGGCGTCGATGTTGGTCACCACCGCCATCACGGGCAAGAGGTTCAAAAACGAGGCATCCGACTCGTCGGCTTCCACCACGATGTAGTCGCCCGTGCCCAGCTTGGCATTGGCGCCTGCGCTGTTCAAGCGGCCACCAATCACAAAGGTGGGATCCAGTCCGGCCTCGGCCAGCACACTGGCCACCAGGCTGGTGGTGGTGGTTTTGCCATGTGTGCCGGCAATGGCGATGCCTTGCTTCATGCGCATGAGTTCGGCCAGCATCACAGCCCGCGGCACGATCGGGATGTGACGCGCCCGTGCGGCCAGCACCTCGGGGTTGTCGGCTTTCACAGCGGTCGATGTGACCACAGCATCGGCGTCTTGCACGTTGCCCGCGCTGTGCCCCACATGAGTGGCGATGCCCAAAGCCGCCAAGCGTTGCAGCGTGGCGCTGTCGGACAAATCGGAGCCGGAGATCTGGTACCCCAGATTGAGCAAGACTTCGGCAATGCCGCTCATGCCCGAGCCACCGACACCGATGAAATGAATTTTTCGGATGGCGTGTTTCATGCCGCCAACTCCTCACAAGCCATCACAACCTCCCTGGTCGCATTTGTTTTTTTCTGTGCGTGGGCTTTTTCAGCCACGTCTTGCAATGTGTCGCGGCTCAAGGCCGCCAGGCGCTCGGCCAGGTTTTGTGCGGTCAACTCGGCCTGCGGCACCAGCCAGCCGCCACCCGAGGCCACCAAGAACTGCGCATTGGTGGTCTGGTGATCGTCTACAGCAAACGGAAATGGCACAAACAAAGCTGCCACACCCACCGCTGCCAACTCGGTCACGGTGCTGGCACCGGCACGGCAGATCACCAGATCGGCTTGCGCAAAGGCGCTGGCCGTGTCGTCGATGAAGGGCGTCAATTCGGCTTGCACGCCTACAGCTTCATAGTTGGCCCGCAGGGCTTCGATTTGTTTGGCGCCACTTTGGTGAATGACCTGTGGGCGTGAGGCCTCTGGCATCAAGGCCAGGGCCTGCGGCACGATGTCGTTCAGGGCTTTGGCCCCCAAGCTGCCGCCCACCACCAACACACGCAAGGCGCCGCTGCGTCCGGCAAAGCGCTCGGCGGGTGTGGCCTGCTGCGTGAAAGCACGGCGCAAGGGGTTGCCGACCCATTGCCCGGTTTTGAAGACGCCAGGGAAGGCGGTGAACACGCGGTCGGCCAATTGCGCCAGCACTTTGTTGGCCAAGCCCGCCACCGAGTTTTGCTCGTGCAGCACCAGAGGCTTGCCCCACAGGCTGGCCATCATGCCGCCTGGGAAGGTGATGTAGCCGCCCAAGCCCAGCACCACATCGGGCTTGACCCGGCGCACCACCTGCAAGCTTTGCCAAAAAGCACGCAGCAGCTTGAGTGGCAAAAATGCCAGAGTGGCCAGGCCCTTGCCGCGCACACCACCAAAGGCCACCGCTTCAAAGGCGAATCCGCGCGGCGGAACCAGCTGGCTTTCCATGCTGTCTGGTGCGCCCAACCAGTGCACGCGCCAACCGGCCTCACGCAAGGCCTCGGCCACAGCCAAGCCCGGGAAGATATGCCCTCCGGTGCCACCCGCCATGACCAGTGCGCATTTTTGCGTCATGCCCGGCCTCCGCGCATCATTTGTTTGTTCTCGGCGTCGATGCGCAACACGATGGCAATCGCGATCAGGTTCATCATGATCGCCGAGCCGCCGTAACTCATCAGCGGCAAAGTCAGGCCCTTGGTGGGCAAGGCGCCCAAGTTCACGCCCATGTTGATGAAGGCCTGAAAACCGATCCAAATGCCCACGCCTTGTGCAACCAACCCAGAAAACACTTTTTCCAGGGCAATCGCTTGTCTCCCAATCACCATAATGCGGCGGGTGAGCCACAAGAACAGGCCAATCACCAAGGTCACACCCACCAAGCCAAACTCTTCACCAATCACCGCCAGCAAAAAGTCGGTGTGCGCTTCGGGCAACCAATGCAGTTTTTCCACACTGCCGCCCAGGCCAACACCCCAGACTTCGCCCCGGCCAATGGCGATCAGTGAGTGCGTCAACTGGTAGCCCTTGCCCAGCGCATGCTCGGCACTGAAGGGATCGAGGTAGGCAAAGATCCGCTCCCGACGCCACGGCGACTCGGCGATCATGATCACAAAGGCCAGCACCAGAATGCCCAAAATCAGGAAGAACATCCTGGCGTTCACGCCCCCTAGGAACAAGATGCCCATGGCAATGGTGGCGATCACCATGAAGGCGCCCATGTCCGGCTCGGCCAGCAAGAACACACCCGCCAGGCCCACCGCAGCGCCCATGGGCAGCACGGCTTTGAAGAATTTTTCCTTCACGTCCATCTTGCGCACCATGTAATCGGCGGCATAAATGATGGTGGCCAGCTTGGCCAACTCAGACGGCTGAAAGTTCATGACGCCAAAGGAAATCCAGCGGCGTGCACCGTTCACACCTTTTCCGATGAAAGGAATCAACACCAAGGCCAACAAGATCAGAGAAAACACAAACAAGGGACGGGCCACTTTTTCCCAAGTCTCCATGCGCACCTGAAAGACCAGCAAGGCCATGATGCAGCCCACACCCATGGAAATCACATGGCGCGTCAGAAAGTGGGTGTGGCTGTAACGCGAAAAACGTGGGTTGTCCGGCATCGCAATCGAGGCCGAATACACCATGACCATGCCCCACAGCAGCAAGGCCACCACCACCCAGACCAAGGCCTGGTCCACGCTTTGCATGCGGGCAGGACGACCATTGGCGCGACCGGCCATGCCGTACTCCCCCAAATTGACCGGCAAGCCCTGCGATCCGGACCACCCCCCACCACCGGTGATGCTGTGGAGCAGGCCAACGGCCGATTGCTGCAGGCGTTGCGGGAAATTCATGGTTTCGCTCACAGCCCGCCCTCCAAGGCCACACCCGCTGCCTCGGCCAAGCTCGCCACGGCTTGCACAAACACCTCGGCGCGGTGGCCATAGTTGTCAAACATGTCAAAGCTCGCGCATGCAGGCGACATCAAGACCGCATCGCCACTGCGGGCGATGGCCGCAGCCTGCTCAACGGCAGCCTGCATGTCCGTGACATCGTGCAGCGGCACGTCTGTGCCTTGCAGCGCTTCGCGGATCACGGGGGCGTCGCGGCCCATCAAAACCACCCCTCGGGCAAAACGCTGAACGGGGTCGGCCAAAGGCGAGAAGTCCTGGCCTTTGCCCTCACCGCCCAAAATGACCACCACACGGCGGTCTGCGCCCAGGCCTTGCAAGGCGGCGACCGTCGCGCCCACATTGGTGCCCTTGCTGTCGTCAAAAAATTCAACCTCTTGGATGATGGCCACCGGCTCGACACGGTGCGGCTCACCCCGGTATTCGCGCAGGCCATACAACATCGGGCCCAGCGCACAACCTGCGCTGCTGGCCAGTGCCAAAGCAGCGAGTGCATTGACCGCGTTGTGGCGGCCGCGAATGCGCAAGGCGTCAGCAGGCATCAGGCGCTGGATGTGCAGCTCCTCGTCGGCTTCTTTGCGGCGGCGACGTGTTTCATCGGCCTCCAGGGCACGCACCAGCCAGGTCATGCCGTGGGTGACTTCGATACCAAAGTCGCCTGGACGCTGGGGCATGTCCCCACCAAACAGCACAGCAGCACGCTCAACTGGCTTTTGCAACTTCACACGCACGGGCTCGGGCCGCATGGCCATGACCTGGGCGTCTTCGCGGTTGAGCACCATCAAAGCCTGTGCACCAAAAATGCGGGCTTTGGCAGCAGCATAAGCGGCCATGCTGCCGTGCCAATCGAGGTGGTCTTGCGAGATGTTCAGCACCGTGGCTGCGGTTGGCTCAAAGCCTTCGCAGCTGTCGAGCTGAAAGCTGGACAGTTCCAGCACCCACACCTGTGGCAAAGCCTGAGCCATGGGATTGCGAACGTCAGGCGCAACGGGCAGCGGCAGTTCAG
>JANQXJ010000110.1:14301-25659 GCA_030729445.1 Limnohabitans sp.
CTTCAAATCTTCCAAACCAGCGGCGAACAAGCTCAGCTCGCCGCCTTGCCAAAGTCCCATGCTGCGGGCGGCGTCCACCACCGGGGCCACCACCTCAGGGGCCAGGCCTGGGCTGCGGAACACCGCTCGCACCGATGTGCCTTCGACCAAGCTGGCCTCAAAGGAGCCGGGCACAAAGCGCACAGCAGGCCACTCGGCCTGCAAAGCAGCCAATTGCGGCGGCGTGTCTCGGGTATCGGCCACGGTCACGTCCGCCCCGGCATGCGCACACCAGCGGGCCATCGCCAGGCCCGAAGCACCCAAACCGAGAATCAGAACGTGTTGACCTTGGAGCTGCATGGCTTACCTCAGCTTCAGGGTCGACAGGCCGACCAAACACAGCAGCATGGTGATGATCCAGAAACGCACAACGACTTGCGTTTCTTTCCAGCCGCTCTTTTCAAAATGGTGGTGCAAGGGTGCCATCTTCAAGATGCGCCGACCCTCACCGTATTTTTTCTTGGTGTACTTAAAGTAGGTCACCTGCGCCATCACCGACAGGGCTTCCACCACAAAGATGCCCCCCATGATGGCCAACACGATTTCGGCCCGAACGATGACCGCGATGGTGCCCAACGCGGCGCCCAGTGCCAAAGCGCCCACATCGCCCATGAAGACTTGGGCCGGGTGGGTGTTGAACCATAAAAACGCCAGGCCTGCACCTGCCATAGCAGCGCAAAAAATCAACAACTCGCCCGAACCCGGAATGTGCGGGAAGAACAAGTACTTGGAATACACCGCGCTGCCCGTGACATAGGCAAACACACCCAGTGCCGAGCCCACCATGACAACCGGCATGATGGCCAGGCCATCCAAACCGTCCGTGAGGTTGACCGCATTGCTGGACCCCACGATCACCAGATATGTCAGCAACACAAAGCCCAACACGCCCAATGGGTAGGTGATTTCTTTGAAGAAGGGCACCTGTAATCCCGCCTTCAGGGGCAAGCTCACTTCAAAACCCGACATGACCCACTGAACAAACAAGTCCAACACCCGCGCGTTGGAGTTTTCGGAAATGCTGAACACCAAACACAATGCGGCCAGCAAACCAATGACCGATTGCCAAAAATACTTCTCGCGAGAACGCATGCCCTCGGGGTCTTTGTTGACCACTTTGCGCCAGTCGTCCACCCAGCCAATGGCCCCAAAGCCCAAGGTCACGATCAGCACGATCCAGACAAAACGGTTGGACAGGTCAAACCACAACAAAGTGGCGGTGGCGATCGACAACAAGATGAGCACGCCGCCCATGGTGGGTGTGCCGCTCTTGGACAGGTGCGACTCCATGCCGTAGCCGCGGATGGGCTGGCCAATTTTGAGCGACGTCAATCGACGAATGACCCAAGGGCCTGCCGCCAGACCGATCAAGAGCGCCGTCATGGCGGCCATCACGGCACGGAAGGTGATGTATTGGAAAACGCGCAGAAAACCCCAATCGGGCGACAAACTTTGCAACCATTGGACCAGGCTAAGCAGCATGGGACTCCCCTTTTTTATCTTTGTTTTGACTGTTCTTGTCGTCGCAGTGCGATTGCAGCGCTTGCACCACACGCTCCATTTTCATGAAGCGCGAGCCCTTAACGACCACGCTGCAGAACTCGCCCAGCGACCCTGCGGCCGCCAACACCAAAGTGTCCATGTCTGCGAAGTGCCGGGCCGCACCAAAGGCCTGAGCGCTGTGCACACACAAGTCACCCAGGGTGAACAATGCTTCGATGCCGCGCTCAGCAGCGTAGGCGCCCACCTCGGCATGGAACTCGGGGCCTTGGTTGCCCACCTCACCCATATCGCCCAGCACCAGCAAACGCGGCGCAGGCAACTCGGCCAGCACATCGATGGCGGCACGTACCGAGTCGGGGTTGGCGTTGTAGGTGTCGTCCACCAAGGTGATTTCTTCTGCGCCCATTGGCAGGACCAGTGCACGCGAGCGGCCCCTGACCGGCTCAAACGCCACCAGGCCCTGCACCACGGCGGCCAAGGGCACCCCTGCAGCCAAGGCGCAGGCCGAGGCGGCCAAGGCGTTTTTGACGTTGTGTCGCCCCGCAATGTGCAGGCGCACAGGCGCGGTGCCCTCAGGCGTTTTGAGCGTGAACTGCCAGGCGCCTGACTGCCAGACCACCACAGCAGCACGCACAACGGCGTCTGAGGCAGAGGCCATGGCAAAACAGCGCTGTGCACGCTGACCCGACAACTCGCGCCACACGGCCGTGAAATCTTCATCGGCTGGAAACACCGCGACACCCTCAGGAGGCAAGGCCTGCAACACCGCCCCGTTTTCATGCGCCACGGCCTCGACGGTGCCCATGAACTCTTGGTGCTCGCGTTGGGCGTTGTTGACCAACGCCACGGTGGGCTGAGCCAGTTGGGACAAGTAGGCGATTTCTCCAGGGTGGTTCATGCCCAGCTCGACCACGGCTATGCGGTGGTGGGCACGCAAATTGAACAGGGTCAAGGGCACGCCAATGTCGTTGTTCAGGTTGCCTTGGGTGGACAAGGCGTCGTCCCCCACATGGGCACGCAAGATGGACGCGATCATTTGGGTCACGGTGGTCTTGCCGTTGCTGCCGGTCACGGCGATCAGCGGCAAGCTGAATTGCGCACGCCAGCCCGCTGCCAACTCGCCCAAAGCGATGCGTGCATCGGGCACCACCAGCGCGGGCAAGCCGTGCGCCGCAGCTTGTGCTTCTCCAGAAGCTTCACACACCACCGCCACCGCGCCTTGCGCTTGGGCTTGGGCGATGAACTGGTTGCCATCAAAGCGCTCACCACGCAAAGCCACAAACAGGTCACCTGCTTGCAGACTGCGGCTGTCGGTGTGCACCCGGTCGGCCACCACGCCTTGCACGTTCACGCCGCGTGCTTGGCGCAGCCAGCTCAGGGCGAGACTCAAATTCAGTTGCATAGACACTGGGGCTTTCATGCGGGCACCCCCTTGTGCTGCGCAGCGCGACGCTGCAAGGCCGCGCGGGCTTGCGCCACATCCGAAAACGGGTAGCGCACGCCCATGATCTCTTGCTCGCTTTCGTGGCCTTTACCCGCCACCAGCACCACATCTTGCGCGGCAGCTTGGGCTACCGCTTCACCAATCGCCAAGGCGCGGTCCAGTTGAATCTGCACCGATTGCGGGTGGCGCAGGCCTTGGACCATGGCGGCCACAATCGCCTCGGGCGATTCGCTGCGGGGGTTGTCGCTGGTCAGCAGCACTTGGTCTGCGCCAGCTTCGGCGGCTGCGGCCATCAAAGGGCGTTTGCTCGCATCGCGGTCACCGCCACAGCCCAGCACACACCACAGACGGCCGCCACGCAACGTCGCCTGCGAACGCAATGCGGCAAGCGCTTGGGTGATGGCATCGGGCGTGTGGGCATAGTCCACGACCACCAGGGGTTGGGTCACATCCGCCTGAGCACCGGGCAGCGCCAAGGACACGCGCTCCATGCGACCAGGCACCGCCGTCAACTGCGCACAGGCTTGCACTGCTTGTGCCAAATCAAAACCCAAGGCCCGCAAACTGCCGATCACGCCCAAGAGGTTGTCAATGTTGTATTCACCGATCAAACCTGTGTGCAGGGTCTGCACGGTCTGGCCTTCGATCACCTCAAAAGCCAAACCCTGGGTACTGGGCAAGGCGCGGGATTGCAAACGGGCTGCGCCGCGGCGCGAGCAGGTCCAGACGTCGAGTGGGCCGCCTTGCAGCTGCTGGGCCAGCAAAGCGCCCTGCGCATCGTCAATGTTGATGACGGCCGACTGCAAACCGGGCCACGCAAACAAGGCGGCCTTGGCCGACCAGTAACGGGCCATGTCGCCATGGTAGTCCAGGTGGTCCTGTGTGAAGTTGGTGAACACGGCCACGCGGATGTGTGTGCCGTCCAAGCGGTGTTCGGCCAGGCCAATGGAAGAAGCTTCAATGGCGCAGTGCGTGAAGCCGTCATCCACAAACTGGCGGAACTGACGCTGCAGCAGAACTGGGTCGGGTGTGGTCATGCCGGTGCTCACCAGATCGGGCAATTGGCCCACACCCAAGGTGCCCACGAGCCCGCAGACTTGTTGCAACACGGGCGAAGACAGTGCCTGCGCCAACCACCAAGCCGTTGATGTTTTGCCGTTGGTGCCCGTGACCGCCAGCACCTGCAAAGCGCGGCTGGGTTGTTCATAGTAAGCGTCAGCCACCCAAGCGGTTTGGGCTTTGAGGCTGGGCATACAAGCCAGCGCCGCTGGGTCAGGACTCTGCAGCGCGTTCAGCCAAGTGCCGTGTCCAAGCTCTTCCATCAGGCAAGCGCTGGCGCCTTGCGCCAAGGCCTGGGCCAGGTAACGCCGTCCATCGGTCGCCGCGCCTGGCCAGGCAATGAAGCCGTCGCCCGCCTGCACCAGTCGGCTGTCGGTGCGCAGTTCGCCGGTCACGCGCGAGCGCAACCAGACAGCGGCATCTTGAGCGCTGTGCCAGGTCTGCATCAGAACGACTCCTCCACCGCTTGGGCCACAATTTGTGGCTTAACAGCCATGTCGGGCTGTACGCCCATGAGTCGCAGGGTTTGCTGGACCGTCTGGCTGAATACGGGTGCAGCCACGGCACCGCCGTAATAGACCCCGTTAGAGGGCTCATCGATCATCACCGCCACCACGATGCGTGGTTGATCGATGGGGGCAATGCCTACAAAAAAGCCACGGTATTTTTTACTCGCATAACTCTTGCCCTCTTGCTTACGAGCTGTGCCCGATTTGCCACCGACTGAATAGCCAATGGTCTGGGCTTTTTGTCCCGTACCGCCAGGCCCAGCGGCCATTTGCAGCATCTTGCGCATCGCTTTGGCGTTTGCGGCGGTGATCACGCGTGTGCCCTGTGCCTGTTGCTCTGCTTTCATCATGGTGGCCGGTACGATCTCACCGTCACGCGCAAACACCGTGTAAGCACGTGCCATCTGAAACAAGCTCCCCGATACGCCATAGCCATAGCTCATCGTGGCCTGCTCAACGGGACGCCAAGATTTATAGGGCCGCAAACGGCCACTGACCACACCCGGAAACGGCAAAGCGGGTTTTTGTCCAAAACCCAGCTCGGTGAACATTTCCCACATTTCACGGGGCTCCATTTGCATGGCGATCTTCACAATGCCCACGTTGCTCGACTTCTGGATCACCTCGCTGACACTGAGCATGCCGTAGGTGTGCACATCGCTGATGGTCGAGCCGGTGATGTTGATGCGCCCCGGAGCGGTCTGAATCATCGACTCGGGCTTGACCAGGCCTTGCTCCAAAGCCAAAGCCACGGTGAAGGGTTTCATGGTCGAGCCGGGCTCGAAACTGTCGGTCAAGGCGCGGTTGCGCAATTGCTCACCGCTCAGGTTGACACGCCGCGAAGGCGAATAGCTGGGGTAATTGGCCAACGCCAGAATTTCTCCGGTCTGCGAATCCAGCACCACCACACTGCCCGCCTTGGCTTTATGCTCCTTGACCGCGTCGCGCAGGGTCTGGTAAGCATAGAACTGCACCTTGCTGTCAATGCTCAGTTGCAGGTCCTTGCCATCAACAGGGTGCACAGTTTCACCCACAGCTTCAACCACACGACCCAGACGGTCCTTGATCACGCGGCGCGATCCGGGTTGCCCGGCCAACTGCTTCTGAAAAATGAGTTCAACACCCTCTTGACCCTTGTCTTCCACATTGGTAAAGCCCACGATGTGCGCGGCGGCTTCTCCCTCGGGGTACAGGCGCTTGTACTCCTTGATTTCGTAAACACCCTTGATGCCCAGCGCCCGGATTTCCTTGACCACAGGCTCATCCATTTGGCGGCGCAACCAGACAAAGGTTTTCTCTTCATTCTTGAGCTTCTTATCGAGCTCCGCAGGCGACATCTCCAACAAGCGGGCCAATTGGCGCAGCTTGACCGGGTCACGCTCCAGGTCTTCCGGGTTGGCCCAGATGCTGGGGGCGGGTACGCTCGACGCCAACAACACCCCGTTGCGGTCGAGCACACGCCCACGGTTAGCGGGCAACTCCAGGGTGCGGGCAAAACGCACTTCCCCTTGACGGAGGAAGAAATCATTGTCAATGACCTGCACATGGACTGCACGGCCGACCAGCCCCAGAAAACCCAAAGCCATCGCCGCCACAATCATTTTGCTGCGCCAGACTGGGGTCTTACTGGCCAGCAATGGGCTAGAAGTCAACTGGACGCTGGGGCCGCGTTTCACTGAACGCCTCCCGCTGTCGGCAAAGATGCAGCGCCGACAGCCGCACCTTGTTCATTCACATACTGCGTGATCGCTGGCGAGGCTGTGCGCATGTTCAATTGCTGACGCGCAATCTTTTCCACACGCAATGGCGTGGCTTGGGCGCGTCGCTCGACTTCTATCCGGTCCTGATCCACCTCGATGCGCTTGGCCTCTTTGCGTGAGGACTCCAAGGCCATGAAGATGCGGCGGGACTCATAGTGGCTGTGCACCAACCACAGAGCGCTGAAGACCGTCGCAACCAACAAAAGCATGCTCACGCGGGTCATACCGCCACCTCGGTGCGCTCGGCCACGCGCATGATGGCGCTGCGTGAGCGGGGGTTGCCACGCACCTCAGTCTCGCTGGGGCGTACACGGCCATGGGTCTTCAGGCGCATCTTCACCGGCTCGGCAAAGGGCACGCGGCGGTCCACCACCTCTTTGGAATGCTTGGCCATGAACTGCTTGACGATGCGGTCTTCGAGCGAATGGAAGCTGATCACCACCAAGCGACCGCCGGGAGCCAAGACCCGCAAGCTGCCCTCTAGCGCCTGTTCGAGCTCTTCAAGTTCGGCATTGATGAAAATCCGAAAAGCCTGAAATGTCCGCGTTGCAGGGTTCTGACCCGGCTCGCGGGTTTTGACCGTGTCAGCCACGAGCTGGGCCAAATCGGAGGTGCTTGAAATTGGGCCCCGCTCCTGTCGGCGAGCCACAAGCGCCTTTGCAATCTGAAAAGCAAACCGTTCTTCGCCATAGTCACGTATCACCTCCGTGATTTGATCCACCTCTGCAGTGGCCAGCCAATCGGCCACACTCTGTCCGCGCGTGGTGTCCATGCGCATGTCGAGTGGGCCCTCAAAACGAAAAGAAAAACCCCTCTCGGGGCTGTCGATCTGGGGGGAGCTGATGCCCAGGTCCATCAGCACGCCATCGACACTGCCAGCGGGCAGTTCACCCAGGTGCGAAAAGCCCTCGTGCCGAATGGCAAAACGGGTGTCATGGATGCGCTCAGCTTCGGCAATCGCCTCCAGGTCCTTGTCAAAGGCCAGAAGTCGGCCCTGCGCAGACAGGCGCGACAAAATCAAACGTGAATGACCACCCCGGCCGAATGTGGCGTCCACATAAGCGCCATCGGCGCCGGCCGAAGCCTGGAGCAACTCGTCCACGGCTTCGTTGAGCAACACGGTGATGTGGGTCAATGCGCTGTCGGTCATGGCGTTCAGAAAGAGAAGTCCTTGAACACATCGGGCATATCGCCCTGCATGGCCTGCGCCTCTTGCGCGTCATAGGTGGTTTTGTCCCACAACTCAAAGTGATTGCCCATGCCCAGCAGCATGGTGTCTTTGGAAATGCCAGCGGCCTGGCGTAACTCGGGCGAAATCAACACGCGCCCGGTGCCATCCATCTCGACGTCCATGGCGTTGCCCAAAAAAATGCGCTTCCACCATTGGGCCGACATGGGCAATTCGGCAATACGGTCACGGAACTTTTCCCATTCGTTGCGGGGAAACACCATCAGACACCCGTGCGGGTGCTTGGTGATGGTCAGCTGACCCTGTGCCGTAGCGCTCAAGACGTCACGGTGCCGGGTCGGCACAGACAACCGCCCCTTGGCATCCAGACTCAGCGATGAAGCCCCTTGAAACACGACGAAGACCCTTTGGTGAGGAAAAAGCACATCAGTGGCACCAAATCCCACTTAATTGCACTTTTTTGCACTGTATCAGGAAACCGAGGCCAAACAAAGGGGGTAGATCTATTTTTTTCAATGAAATCAAAGGCTTAGCGCTTCTTTTCAATCCTCGGATAAGCGTATTTTCTTTAAAAATTAGATACTTACACGTCACAGTGCAAGTAACATCTCAAGTAACAATAAAGCAAAAAATTTTAAAAACAGTAAATTCAAAATCAGCCCGATCTTCGACCACGCACACGTAAAAAAACCCCTGGGCAGGGGTTTTTTTACGAGGGGATGTCAGACAGACTGAAATCAATCGCCAAACATCTTTTGTTTGAGTTCACGCCGCTGCTGCGCTTCCAAGGACAAAGTGGCTGTGGGGCGGGCCAACAAGCGGCCCACACCAATGGCCTCACCGGTTTCATCACAAAAACCGTAATCGCCCGCATCAATGCGCTGAATCGATTGTTCGATCTTCTTGAGCAGCTTGCGCTCGCGGTCGCGCGTGCGCAGCTCCAGGGCATGCTCTTCTTCAATCGTGGCGCGGTCAGCGGGGTCGGGCACCACCACCGTGTCTTCACGCAGGTGCTCGGTGGTTTGTCCGGCACTGGCCAAGATGTCTTGCTTGAGCAGGGTCAGCTTCAGGCGGAAATACGCCATCTGCTTGTCGTTCATGTACTCATCATCCGACATGGCGAGGATTTCAGCATCCGACAGTTCTTCGACTTTTTTGGATTTCCAGTTGTTGGCCAGCTTGGGGTCCTTCTTGATGGGCGCAAAAGGGACCAAGACAGCCGCGGGGGTTGCGCTGGGCAAAAAACTCGACTTGGCCGCCGTGGAGGCCACGGCTGGCGGCAAAGAAGGCACGGTGATCTGGGCCAAACGGGCCGAAGGCCGGGTGGCGCGAACCAGCTGCTCTGGCGCAGGTGCTGCGCTGACGGGGTTGGATTCGACGGGGACTTGGACTGATTCCACTTTGGTGACGCTCATGTTTTTCGTTTTGGGTGTCTGGGCTGGCGGGGCAGCCGTTGCAGCCTTGGGTGCAGCAGACGATCGGGGTGGACTGGATGGCGCAGCCGCTTTGGATGCTGCGACGGAGGCCGCAGCAGATTTGTCTTTCAATGCCTTGGCAGGCACAGCTGGATTTGGCGTGGGCTTGGCCTTGGCAGCGGGTTTAGTCGCAGGCTTGGCAGCGGGTTTAGCCACAGCTTTAGCCGCCACTTTGGCAACGGGTTTCATCGGGGCTTTGGTGCTGGGTTTGGCCGCTGGTTTCGCAGCTGCTTTGGCAGCAGGCTTGGCCACCGCTTTGGCAGCAGGTTTGGCAGTCACCACCTTGGCCTTGGCCGCGGTGGTGCTGGTTTTGGGGGCCACTGCAGATGGACCAGGGGGCTTTGTCTTGATCGGGGTCTTCACGTCTTGTCTCCTAGCCGTGTGTAAGGGCAGACTTCTGACCGTCTGTCCCTGCGCAGCCGACCCGAAACCTGTTCATATGCTTCTCAAACCCTTGTTATAGACCTTGTGGGGTTCGCCAGCGCCGCCCCAAAAGGCGGTGCCATCGGCGGGCGATTGTAGCGACTAGAACGGTCAAAATTTGTCGAGGGTCGGATTAAAAGCCAGATCAGACCCCAAGCGAGCGCGAAAGCCTGCCATGTTGCATGACTTCAGACCAAACACTGCTCTAAGCCTTGCAGCAGGATGTCTTTGGGCAAATCGATGCCAATGAACACCATCTTGCTCATTTTGGTCTCGCCATCGGCCCACATGGGGCCCAAATCGCTGCCCATGAGTTGGTGCACGCCCTGGAAAATCACCTTGCGCTCGGTGCCGCGCATGTTCAACACGCCTTTGTAGCGCAGCATGCGCGGGCCATAAATGTTGACGATGGCCCCCAGAAAATCCTCCAGCTTGGCTGGATCAAAGGCCTTATCCGATCGAAAAACAAAGCTTTTCACGTCGTCATCGTGGTGATGGTGGTGACCCTGTTCATGGGCGTGTGAGGGGTGGTCACAGTGCTCGCCGTGTTCATGGTCATGCGCGTGGTCATGTTGGTGTGACGGGTGGTCGCAATGCTCGCCGTGCACATGGCCGTGGTCATGGGCATCGTCTTTGAGGAAGTCCGGGTCGATGTCGAGCTTGGCGTTCAGGTTGAAGCCTTTGAGGTCGAACACCTCAGACAAGGCCACCTCGCCAAAGTGCACCACTTTTTGTGGGGCACGCGGGTTCATGTGTTTCAGGCGGTGCTGCAAGGCGTCCAGCTCTTGGGGTGACACCAGGTCGGCCTTGCTGATGAAGATCTGGTCGGCAAAGCCCACCTGACGGCGTGCTTCCTGGCGGTCGTTGAGCTGTTGAGCCGCATGCTTGGCGTCCACCAGCGTCAGGATCGAGTCGAGCAAAAAGGTCTCGGCAATCTCATCGTCCATGAAGAAGGTCTGCGCCACAGGACCTGGGTCGGCCAAGCCCGTGGTTTCGATCACGATGCGGTCAAAGCTGAGCAAACCTTTGCGGCGCTTGGCCGCCAGCAGCTGCAGGGTCACGCGCAGGTCTTCGCGGATGGTGCAGCAGATGCAACCGTTACTCATCTGGATGATCTGCTCATCGGTGTCCGAGACCAGAATGTCGTTGTCGATGTTCTCTTCACCGAACTCGTTCTCGATCACGGCGATCTTCTGACCATGGGCCTCGGTCAGCACGCGCTTGAGCAAGGTGGTTTTGCCCGAGCCCAGAAAGCCGGTCAGGATGGTGGTGGGGATCAGGGCCATGGTGCGATTCCGGTTCAGGACAAGAAAACAAGATTGAGGAGTGTAGCGATGAATTCAAGCGCCGCGCCTGCGCACCGGGCATGGCCTCACCCCGCAGCGGCGCAGCCAGCTGCGGACTTCATTTGCGTTTGGCGCGGGGGTGGGCTGCGTCGTAGGTTTTGGCCAAGTGCTGAAAATCCAGCCGTGTGTAGACCTGGGTGGTGCTGATGTTGGCGTGGCCCAGCAACTCTTGAACGGCCCGCAAGTCGCCACTGGACTGCAGCACATGGCTGGCAAAAGAGTGGCGCAACATGTGTGGGTGCACCGGGGTGGCCAGGCCCGCCAGCAAGCTGCGGCGCTTGAGACGCTGCGCCACGGCCCTTGGTGTCAGGCGTGTACCGTGCCGCCCAGGAAACAGCGCCAGCGCCAAAGCAGACGCCCCAGGTGTGGGCTGGGTCAACATGCCCGGCAGCTGCGGCCGCACGGCCAACCAGTGCGTCAGCGCCTCGATGGCCGCACGCCCCAAAGGCACACTGCGGCGCTTGCTGCCTTTGCCCTGCACCTGCACCTCGGCGTTTTGCAAATCAATCCAACCCCGCCCGGCACGCGAGGCCTCGGTGCTGGCCACCACGTCCAGACCGGTCAGCTCGGCCATGCGCAGGCCGCAGCCATACAAGAGCTCGACCATGGCC
>JANQXJ010000111.1 GCA_030729445.1 Limnohabitans sp.
CCACCGTCCCAAGGGACGGGGGTGATGGTTTTGGCGGTGGGGTCGATCACAAAACACGTCATCACAGCGCTCCTTAGGGATCTAAAACCGTTGGCTCAAACGGCTTCTGCGTGCGCGGTTGTTGTGGTGTCATTCACCGGCAAAGCAGGCATACGGATCAGGTGGTCAAAGGCGCTCAAGGCGGCTTTGGCGCCCTCGCCTGCGGCGATCACGATCTGCTTGTAAGGCACGGTGGTGCAGTCACCGGCTGCAAACACACCAGGCACATTGGTGTGGCCTTTGGCGTCCACCATGATCTCGCCGAACTTACTCAACTCCAAGGTGCCTTTGAGGAACTCGGTGTTGGGCACCAGGCCGATCTGCACAAACACGCCTTCCAGCTCCACCCAATGGTCCTCGCTGGTGCTGCGGTCTTTGTAACGAATGCCGTTGACCTTGCCGTCGGCACCGGTGATTTCGGTGGTTTGGGCGTTGGTGTGGACCGTGACGTTGGGCAGGCTTTTGAGCTTGCTCACCAAGACTGCGTCGGCCTTGAGCTGGTCGGCGAATTCGAACACCGTGACGTGCGCCACGATGCCCGCCAGGTCAATCGCTGCTTCGATGCCGGAGTTGCCGCCGCCAATCACGGCGGTGCGCTTGCCCTTGAACAAGGGGCCGTCGCAGTGCGGGCAATACGCCACGCCCTTGTTTTTGTACTCGGCTTCGCCGGGCACGTTGACATTGCGCCAGCGGGCACCGGTCGACAAAATCACCGAGCGGGCCTTGAGGCTGGCGCCATTGGCCATTTGCACTTCGATCAAGCCGCCGGGCTGGCTGGCGGGAATGATCTTGTCGGCACGCTGCAAGTTCATGATGTCCACCTCATAGTGGCGCACTTGCGCTTCCAGAGCCGCAGCAAACTTGGGGCCGTCTGTCTCGAGCACCGAGATGTAGTTCTCGATGGCCATGGTGTCGTTGGTCTGACCGCCAAAACGCTCGGCGGCCACGCCCACGCGGATGCCTTTGCGGGCCGCATACACCGCCGCAGCTGCACCGGCCGGGCCACCGCCCACGACCAACACGTCAAAGGGGTCTTTGGCGCTGAGCTTGGCCGCGTCGCGCTCACCGGCGTTGGTGTCGAGCTTGGCCACAATCTCTTCGACGGACATGCGGCCAGAACCGAACACTTGACCGTTCAAGAACACCATGGGCACGGCCATGATCTGGCGTGCTTCGACTTCGGCCTGGAAGGCGCCGCCTTCGATCACCACGGTCTTCACATTCGGGTTCACGATGGCCATGAGCGACAGCGCCTGCACCACATCGGGGCAGTTGTGGCAGCTCAGCGACATGTAGACCTCGAAGTTGAAGTTGCCTTCCAGCGCTTTGATGCTGTCGATCACGTCTTGCTCGACCTTAGGCGGGTGTCCACCGGTCCACAGCAGGGCCAACACCAGCGAAGTGAACTCGTGGCCCAGCGGCAAACCGGCAAAGCGCACGCCGGTGCTTTGGCCTTCACGGGCCACTACAAAGGACGGCTTGCGTGCGTCGTCACCCGAGATGTCCAGCGTCACCTTGTCGGACAGCCCCACGATGGTCTCGAGCAGGTTTTTCATGTCCACGCCGGTCTCGCTGTTGTCCAGCGAAGCGATCAATCGGATCGGCTGGCGCAACAGGGCCAGGTATTGCTGCAATTGGGCTTTGAGGGTGTCGTCGAGCATGGTGATCTCCGGTTTTCAGGGGGCAGTGAACTTGGTCCCGCACTTGTGGCGCAGGCCAGGGAACAAGGGGAATTGAGGGAAATTGGGGGGAAAGCGTTGAGCGCAAGGCACGCAGGCTTGTGGCCCGCATGCGTTGAACTCAGCGCCCTGACCAGCAGGGCACCCGAGATTTAGATCTTGCCGACCAGGTCGATGGAAGGAGCCAAAGTCTTGGCGCCTTCTTTCCATTTGGCGGGGCACACTTGGCCGGGGTTGGCGGCGGTGTACTGAGCGGCTTTGAGCTTGCGCAGGGTCTCGGACACGTCGCGTGCGATCTCGTTGGAGTGCACTTCGGCAGTCTTGATCATGCCTTCGGGGTTGATGATGAAGGTGCCGCGCAGTGCCAGGCCTTCTTCTTCAATGTGCACGCCAAAAGCGCGTGTCAGGGCGTGTGTGGGGTCGCCAACCAGGGGGAACTTGGCCTTGCCCACGGCAGGCGAAGTCTCGTGCCAGACTTTGTGCGAGAAGTGGGTGTCGGTGGTCACGATGTAGACCTCGGCACCAGCGGCTTGGAAAGCTGCGTAGTTGTCGGCCGCGTCTTCGATCTCTGTGGGGCAGTTGAAGGTGAAAGCGGCGGGCATGAAAATCAGCACAGACCACTCGCCCTTGAGGGTTTCGTTGGACACTTGCACAAACTTGCCGTTGTGGAAGGCCTGGGTCTTGAAAGGCTGGACTTGGGTATTGATCAAAGAGGACATGGTCATTTCCTTGGGGTGGTTTAAAAAAACTATCAAATGAGAAAACTCATTGGTCGCAATCATAATGCGACCTAGGGTTTCCACTCATGAGTAGTTTCTATCAGCTCCATAGGAAAAAGCTTTCAACTCAAGTCTGTCGATTGAATCTCCCACTTCCCTGCACCAAACCCACGGCCAAAGCCAGCCAAGCCAATATCCAGGCCGCACCGCCCCACGGCACTAAAACGCGCAAGGTGTCCCAAGCGAACACATGGCGAGCATAGAGGTTGAAACTGAACAAAAGCAAACCGACCAACATGAGCCAGCCTGCCACCTGCAGCCAACGCGACGCCCCGCAAACCCGCAGCGCCAGCCCCGTGAACAACAAACCCAGCGAATGGAATTGCTGCTGACTCAAAGCGGTTTGCACCGCCGTGGGCACGCCCCCGGCAAACACCGGCAAATGCGCAAAGGCGGCGCTGAACACCACACTGGTGCAGGCGCTGATCGCCCCTAACACCAAAAACCACCGGGCCGACAGGGGCCAGAGTTCGGGCGAAGCCAAAGATGCGGGAGTAGGCGAAAGCTTGGACATAAGGACTGGGCACAAAGCGATAAATGGATTCCGAGCATTGGAGCATGACTTTATTTGGAAGGTTTGACTTTCATCAGAATCAGCAACTGAACTTGGGCGCACAGTGAAGTGTCATCTCTTCAATTGGAGTCCCCCCATGAAAATGCTCATCGATTTGTTTTCTACCGACTACGGCCTTATGAGTCTGGCCGTGTTCGTATTCATGCTGCTGATGGGTGCATTTTTCTTGCGCATGTTCCTTCACAAAATGAACCACAACGAATGAGATTCAAGGCACAACATGTTTCATTCATGCCCATGCCTTTGCCCATTCAACCCTTTTTCTGATGCCTTTCGCTGCGCCCTGACACCCCTGAGGAGGGCATAATTGACGTTGACGTAACGTCAATCACATTCAGGAGCGAAACATGGACATTCAAGGCAAAGTTTTCATCGTCACCGGCGGCGCATCGGGCTTGGGCGAAGGCACCGCCCGCATGCTGGCAGCCAACGGCGGCATGGTTGTGATCGCCGACATGCAGGCGGAAAAAGGCGAAGCGATTGCCAAGGAACTGGGCGGCGCATTTGTCAAATGCGACGTGAGTAACGAGGCTGACGGCCAAGCCGTGGTGGCCCAAGCCGTGTCCATGGGCAAACTCGTTGGCTTGGTCAACTGCGCAGGCATCGCCCCCGCCGAAAAGACGGTGGGTAAAAACGGCGCACACAGCCTGGCCGTCTACACCAAGACCATCATGGTCAACTTGGTGGGTAGCTTCAACATGATCCGCTTGGCGTCTGAGGCCATGTGCAAAAACGAGCCCGAGGCCACAGGCGAGCGTGGCGTGCTGATCAGCACGGCCAGCGTGGCCGCCTATGACGGCCAGATCGGCCAAGCCGCTTATGCCGCATCCAAAGGCGGCGTGGTGGGCATGACCCTGCCCATTGCCCGCGACCTGGCCCGCAACGGCATCCGCAACATGACGATTGCCCCCGGCATCTTCGGCACCCCCATGTTGTTTGGCATGCCCCAAGAGGTGCAAGACGCGCTGGCCGCAGGCGTGCCCTTCCCCAGCCGCTTGGGCACCCCGCAGGACTACGCCAAATTGGCCAAACACATCATCGAGAACGACATGCTCAACGGCGAAGTGATCCGACTGGACGGCGCGATCCGCTTGGCACCGAAGTGATTTGACCTACCGGCCCGAAATGGGCCGGTGAATGAGTCGGTCAATGCCCATTAGCCATTGGCCATTGAACTCAACCCGACATGCCCATCACACTCAAGGCGACCCATGCCGCCAAATAACTGAGCGTGAAAGCAATCACCCCGGGTATGGCGACCTGACCCATCATCCGTTCGGCCAACAGGCCGGCCAACGGGATGAATTGCTGGGCATGCACCGCCAAAAAATGCGCAGGCCGCAGGTCTTGCCAAGTGTGCCAACCCACCACCGGCCAGCCCACACCAGCAGGCGGCTGCTTGCCCCCCAGCATGAAGCCACTGACGGTGGACAACGCAAAGGTCAGGACCAAACCACAAAGCACCGCCCATGTGGTGGGCGTGAGCACCGCGGACCCCAAGGCTTTCCAGATCACCCACGCCAGCCAAGCTTGGGATGCCACCAAACCCACCGCCGCCAGCGCCATCAGCCCAAACATCATGGCCCGCAGCGGGTCCGTGGTGTTGTAGTGAGAGCCTTCGCCTTTGGCCGCTTGAACGGTGATGTAGACCACCTCAAACAATGAGGTGACGATGATCAATGCCGCTATCCACGGAAAACTGGGGTCATGCCCCACCTGGCCAGGCACCAAAGTGCTCAGCCACACCGTGGTCAAGGCAAACAGCGCCGTGCCAGCCATGAACTTCATGGGTTTGGCCCAAATGCCCACCTCGCGCAGCGTGCGCAGATCGAACCACGACAGGGCATAAGTCGGCAGCA
>JANQXJ010000112.1:0-3183 GCA_030729445.1 Limnohabitans sp.
ATTGACCGACTTCAGGAGACACCCATGAGCACCACCCGCACCCAAGTCGCCATTGTTGGCGCAGGCCCTTCCGGCTTGCTGTTGGGCCAATTGCTGTTCAAAGCGGGCATCGACGCCATCATCGTCGAGCGCCAAAGCCCCGACTACGTGCTCTCGCGCATCCGTGCAGGTGTGTTGGAGCAAGTGACCATGGACCTGCTGGATGAAGCAGGCGTGGGTCAGCGCATGCACAAAGAAGGTTTGGTGCACACGGGCTTTGACCTTTTGTTCAAAGGCGCACGCCACCGCGTCGACATGGACCGCCTCACGGGCGGCAAAAAAGTCATCGTGTACGGCCAAACCGAAGTCACCCGCGACCTGATGGACACCCGCCAGGCAGAAGGTCTGCCCACGGTCTATGAGGCAGGCAACGTGCAGGTGCACGACTTTGACAGCCAAAAACCGCGCGTGACCTACGAAAAAAATGGCCAACTGCACACCATCGAGTGCGACTTCATTGCAGGCTGCGACGGATTTCATGGTGTGTGCCGCGCCAGCGCACCCAAAAGCGCGATCAAGGAATACGAAAAGGTTTACCCCTTCGGCTGGCTGGGCGTGTTGTCTGACACACCACCCGTGCACCATGAGCTGATTTACGCCAACAGCACCCGCGGCTTTGCCTTGTGCTCACAGCGCAGCGCCACGCGCAGCCGCTACTACCTGCAAGTGCCGACCACCGACAAGGTCGAACAGTGGTCTGACGACGCCTTCTGGGCCGAATTGCGCAACCGCCTGGACCCTGAAGCCCGCGAGCATTTGGTGACCGGCCCCAGCATTGAGAAAAGCATCGCCCCGCTGCGCAGCTTTGTGACCGAGCCGATGCGCTTTGGCCGCATGTTCTTGGCAGGTGACGCCGCGCACATCGTGCCGCCCACGGGCGCCAAAGGCCTGAACCTGGCCGCCACCGACGTCAAGTACCTGTCCACCGCATTCATCGAGTTTTATGCCGACAAGACCGACGCGGGCATCGACGCGTATTCAGAGCGCTGCTTGCGCCGCGTGTGGCGTGCAGAGCGCTTCAGCTGGTGGTTCACCAGCCTGATGCACCACTTCCCAGAAAACGGCGACATCGGCCAGAAATTCCAGGACGCTGAACTCGACTACCTGATCCACAGCGAAGCCGGCTCGCGCACCATGGCCGAAAACTATGTGGGCTTGCCGCTGAATTTTGGCGAGTGAGTTCGCGGGCCTCAGGCGGCTTGACGGGCCTTCCACGCGCCAAACATGGCGATCAGGCCCGGCACGATGATCAAGGCCCAGATGATTTTGGACAGGTGTTGCTGCACGATGGGCAGGTTGCCAAACAGGTAACCCACCAGCGTCAAGCCCACCACCCAAATGAAACCGCCCACCACGTTGAACAGGGTGAACTTGCTGCGTGTCATCTCGGCCACACCCGCCACAAAGGGCACAAAGGTCCGAATAAAAGGCATGAACCGCGCCAAGATGATGGTGATGCCGCCGTATTTTTCGTAAAACGCATGGGCTTGGTCAAAGCCCCTTCGGCTGAAAAATCGGGACTCTTCCCACTGGAACACCCGGGGGCCAAAGTACCGCCCGATCGTGTAGTTGGTCTGGTCGCCCAATATGGCCGCGGCCAGCAACAAACCCATGACCAAGGGCAAATTCATCAAACCCGCGCCGCACATGGCCCCCACGATGAAGAGCAGCGAGTCGCCGGGCAAAAACGGCATGACCACCACGCCAGTTTCTACAAAGATGATGAGGAACAGCAGGGCATAGACCCAAGCCCCATATTGAGCGACAAAGGCCTCCAAATATTGGTCAACGTGGAGGATGAAATCAACGAGTTGCAAAAGAATGTCCATGTCCCGATTATCCCCGGCACCAGCACCCCAACACACACCCCCTAAAATCCGGCAGTGACCTCTGAACGAATCCCGGCCCCCGCGCGCCGCCCCATCCGCGAACTCCCCGATGAACTGATCAGCCAGATCGCCGCTGGCGAGGTGGTGGAGCGCCCCGCCTCTGTCGTGCGCGAGTTGGTGGACAACGCCATGGACGCGGGCGCACGCAGCATCACGCTGCGCTTGATGGGCGGCGGCACACGGCTGATTTCGGTGGAAGACGACGGCGGCGGCATCGCGCCCGACGAGCTGGGCACCGCCTTGAAGCGCCACGCCACCAGCAAGATCGGCAATCTCGATGACCTGGAATCGGTCATGACGATGGGTTTCCGGGGTGAGGCTCTGGCGGCCATCAACTCGGTGTCCGAACTCACCCTGCTCTCGCGGATGGACGGCCAGCCCACCGCTTTTGCACTCGATGGACGCACAGGCGAGATCCGGCCCGCCGCCCGCGCCGTGGGCACCACGGTGGAGGTGAAAGAGCTGTTCTTCTCGACCCCCGCCCGTCGCAAGTTTTTGAAAAGTGACAGCACCGAGCTGGCTCACTGCATTGAGGCCGTGCGTCGCCATGCCTTGGCCCGCCCCGACGTGGGTTTTGCCATCTGGCACGAGGGCAAGCTGGTCGAGCAGTGGCGAGTGCACCCCGGCGCAGCAGGCCTGGAGCAACGCCTGGCCGATGTGCTGGGCGAAGAGTTTGTGGCGCAATCCATCGCGGTGGAATACAACGCTGGGCCGCTCAAGGTGATGGGCCGTGCCGGTCTGCCGGACGCCGCCCGCTCTCGCCCCGACCACCAGTTTGCCTATGTGAACGGCCGTTTTGTGCGCGACAAGGTGGTCATGCACGGTGCCCGCAGCGCTTACGAAGACGTGCTGCACGGCCACAAACAACCGGCCTATGCCCTGTTCATGCAGATCGACCCCACGCTGGTCGATGTGAACGTGCACCCGACCAAGATCGAGGTGCGCTTCAGGGACAGCCGCGCGGTGCACCAAGCGGTGCGCCACGCACTGGAAAACGCCTTGGCAGCGCCTCGTTCGCAAAACCTGTCAGATGCGCCCACCGACGCAGCCAAGGACTTGGCGCTGAACAACGGCCCTGCCCCCAAAGCCATGCCCGAATCTGCAGCGTGGACCCAAGGCGGCATGGCATTTGAGCGCCCAGGTCCGTCCAGCTTCAACGCCCCCACCTACAAACCGGCCGATTTTGTGCGCCCCCGTGTTGATGGCGACCGCGCCATGGCAGACCTCAAGGCGCTGTGGAACCCGCCCGAGCGCA
>JANQXJ010000112.1:3283-4922 GCA_030729445.1 Limnohabitans sp.
CGGACCGCCCGATTTGGTGAGCGAAACGAGTATGAGGGCAGCCGAAATGCGGCAGTGGCATGGCGCTCAAAAACACTGACGGCTTTGAATAACCACTCAGCGCTGGGCGGGGCCGGTGTGCGGACTGCCCGATTTGGCGAGCGAAGCGAGTATGAGGGCAGCCGTACACCGGCCTCGCCCAGCGCCTTCCGCAAAGAACCCTGCATCCACGCAGAGCCCAACGGCGCATGCTCTGATTAAAGCGAAACAACAGCATGTCGCCCAAACTCATCGTCCTGCTCCTGGCCCTGCTGCTCGGACTGCAACCCGTCACCACCGACCTGTATCTGCCTGCCCTGCCCGCCATCACCGAAGGCTTCGGGGCGGGCATGGGCCAGGCCCAACTCACCCTCACCGCCCTGCTGCTTGCCTTTGGCCTCTCGCAACTGGTTTGGGGCCCGCTGTCGGACCGCTTTGGCCGCAAACCCATCTTGCTCTGGGGCATGGGCGCTTACGTGCTCGCCTCGATGGCTTGCGCCTTTGCACCCAACATGGCCTGGTTGGTGGCAGGCCGCGCCCTGCAAGGCGTGGCCATGGGCGCGGGTGTCATGGCCGCACGCGCTGTGGTGCGTGACCTCTACGCTCCAGCCCAGGGTGCAAACGTCATGTCACAAGCCCTCACGGGCCTGGGCATCATCGCCTGCGCCTGTGCGCCCATTGGCGGCATCTTGACCGACGCTTTGGGCTGGCGGGTGGCCCTTTTGATGCTGGCCGTGTTCGGGGCCATCACCTTCGGCCTGCTGCTGTGGCGCTTTGAGGAAACCCTGGCCCGACCCAACCCGAGCGCCCTGCACCTGCGCAGCCTGCTGCGGGCCAACTGGTTCATCTTGCGCCACCCCACCTTCCGCGCCTGGAACGCGCTGTCCACCGGTTCCTACATGGGCCTGTTCACGTTTTTGGCCTGTTCGGCTTTTGTCTTCACGCGCAGCATGGACTACAGCAAAACCGCCTACGGTTTTTTCATGCTCAGCATGTCACTGTCCTACATCGTGGGCACCTTCTGGTGCCGTTGGATGCTGCGCCGCACCAGCGTGCACCGCACGGTGGCCGTGGCGGCCATCTTGACCTTGTCGGGCGGCATCAGCATGGCCGCGCTGGCCTATGCGGGGCAAGGCCAAGACTGGTACGGCGCGGCCAGCGTCATGGGGCCGGTTTACCTCTTCATGTTGGGCCACGGCGTGCACCAGTCCTGTGGGCAAAGCGGCGCGGTGGCGCCTTTCCCCGAGAAGGCTGGCACGGCGTCGGCACTCAACGGCTTTTTGATGATGCTGGGCGCTTTTTTCATGGGCAGCTGGCTGGGCACACAAATGCACGAGCCGGTTTTCGCACTGGCGCACGGCCTGTTGCTGTGGAGCGTGTTCATTACACTGGTGGCCTGGACGCTGGTGCAGCGCCACGGACGTGCAGCGCCCCAGCCTGCCCGCGCCTGAGTAGCCCGCCATGAACACCCCAGCTTCCACCCACGCCAGCGCCCAGCACACCCGACCGGTCGATGCCATGGCGCTGGTCGGCCCCACGGCGAGCGGCAAGACCGCTGTGGCCCTGGCTTTGGCGCAAAGCCTGGAGCCCCAAGGCGGCGCAGAAATCATCAGCATGGACT
>JANQXJ010000113.1 GCA_030729445.1 Limnohabitans sp.
GTGTATGCCTGTGTGGGCAACGATGCCGACTTGCGCAGCGTGGTCTTGGGCCCGGACGGTGCGTTTGCAGGCATGAAGCCCGGTGCGATTTTTGTGGACCACACCACGGCCTCTGCCGAAGTGGCCCGCGAGCTGTACGCGGAAGCCCAAAAATTGGGTCTGCATTTTGTGGACGCCCCCGTTTCGGGCGGTCAGGCCGGGGCGCAAAACGGCATGTTGACGGTGATGTGCGGCGGTGATGCGGCCGCCTTTGACGCGGTCAAACCCGCGGCCATGGCCTTTTCACGGGCCTTCACCTTGCTGGGTGCCTCGGGCGCGGGTCAGCTGGCCAAGATGGTCAACCAGATCTGCATTGCGGGTTTGGTGCAAGGCCTGTCAGAAGCCATTGCCTTTGGCCAGCAAGCCGGGCTGGACATGCACCAGGTGTTGGACGTGATCGGCAAGGGCGCCGCCCAAAGCTGGCAGCTCGACAACCGCGGCAAGACCATGGCCGACGACAAGTTCGAGTTTGGTTTTGCCGTGGACTGGATGCGCAAGGATTTGGGCCTGGTGCTGGACGAAGCCAAGCGCAACGGCGCCCGCCTGCCTGTGACCGCCTTGGTCGACCAGTTTTACGCCGATGTGCAAAAAATGGGCGGCGGCCGTTGGGACACCTCCAGCCTGATCCGCCGCCTGCGCTGAACCTCCGGGTTTGGCCCGATGAAGTTGGCGGGTCAGCGCAGTCCCTGTTGTGCTCATCCCGGGCAAGTCGCTTCTCTTGTCATCCCGGGTAAGTCACTTCTCTTGTCATCCCGGGCGAAGACCCGGGATCCAGTGTGCAGCGATGCCCATTGCAAACTTCAGCAGGGCGCCATGGATCCCGGATCAAGTCCGGGATGACAGGCACAGCAAGGCCGGGATGACAGGCACAACAAGGCCGGGATGACAGGCACAACAAGGCCGGGATGACAGGCAAAACAAGTCAGGGATGTGGCACACACGACAAATCCGTGACGACAGACCTTGCGGGCTTGTGCCGCCATTTGCAGACTTCACTGGTCCGGATCACTGGGGCTTGCGCAAGCCCAGCCACAAAACCGTGGCCACCACCACGGCCGCCCCCATCAATTGCATGGGGGCGATGGCCTGGCCCAGCAGCGCCCAGGCCAGCACCAGCGCAAAGATGGGCTCCACATTCATGATGGCCGAATTGCCCACCACGCCCAGCTTGGGCAGCACGGTGAACATGATGGTGAAAGCGGTGCCGTACAAAAAGGTGAGTAGCCCCAGCCCCCACCAACCGGGCACAGCCTGCGGCCACTGAAATCCGCCTTGCGTGAGCGCCACGCTGATGGCCAGCACGCCCACCGTGGCCATGGTGGTGAAGGTGCGCAAGCGACCATCAACCCCTTGTGTCTCGTGCTGGGTGAGCACCAAGGCCAGGCCAAAGGTGGTGGAGGCGGCCAAGGCAAAGCCTACGCCCGCTCCGATTTCACCCCAATGCCGCGCTGCCCCCAGGCCTGATGCCGCGCCCAGCACGTCCAGCGCCAGGGCCAGCCCGGCCATCATCACCGGCATGGCCCACAGCACTGCGCGTTCCGGTTGGTGACCATACAAAAGTTTGGCCCAAAGGGCGGTGGTCAGGGGGTAAGTGTTAAACGCCAGCAAGGCCAATGCCACAGGCAAACGCGCCACCGCCGAGTACAGGCACACGCTTTGCACCGCGATCAGCAGGCCCACTGCGCCCAGGTATTTGCGCTGGCCGGGCAAAACCCGAAAGGCTACTTTTTGGTGCCACAAAATCAGCGCCACCACGCTGGCGGTGATGACGCTGCGCACCGACACCGCTGTCACCACGTCCAACCCATGGTTGAAGGCGGTGCGTGCGGCCACATGGTTAGCCCCCATCATGAAGGCGATCAGCAGCAGCGTGCCAAAGGCCGCGCCGCTCAAGCTCGGTTTGGCTGATTCGTTCACGGGTAGAGGCCCATGCCTTGCGCATGCAGACGGCTCAGGCCCAGCAAGGCGTCGGTGAAGGGTGTGGCCACGCCTGTCAGTTGGCCCAGCTCGCGCACGGCAGACACCAAGGCATCGAGCTCGACGGGCTTGCCCGCGTCCACGTCTTGCAGCATCGAGGTGCGAAAGGCCCCCAATTTGCGCGTGACGGCGTGGCGGTCTTCAGGCGTTTGTGCGATGGGAATGCCGATGTGTTCGCCAATCGCTTTGGCTTCGAGCATGACGCTGGAGACAAAGTCGCGCACCAGCGGGTCGTCCAAAATCACGTCGGTGGTGGCCCCGGTGAAGGCGCTGATGGGGTTGATCGTCATGTTGCCCCACAGCTTGTACCAAACGTCTTTTTGAATTTGGGGCGAGACCGTGGCATTGAAACCCGCTTGCACCAGCAAAGCCACGAGTGCTTGCACACGCGGTGTGTCTGCGCCACTGGGCTCACCCAGAATCAGGCCGTTGCCAAAGTGGTGGCGGATCACACCCGGCACATCCACCGAGCAGCTGGCGTGCACCACGCCACCCACAATGTGGGGCGCCGGGATGTGCTGTGCGATCAGGCCGCCCGGGTCCACCGAGTCCAGATGGGTGCCCGCCAAAGCGCCACCAAAGCCCTGCAAAAACCACCATGGCACGCCGTTCATGGCGGTCAACACCACAGTCTGCGGCCCGATCAGTGGCCCGATGCGCCGAGCCACATCGGCCATGGCGGGGGCCTTCACGGCTACGATCACCAGGTCTTGCACGCCCAGATCGGCGGGGTTCTCGCGGGCCATCAAAGAGGTGTGAATTTCCTGATCGCCTTGCAGCAGCAACAGGCCGTTTTGTTGCAGGGCTTCGAGCGTGGCCCCGCGAGCCACTGCGCTCAGGCTGCAGCCCTGCTGAGCCAAGTGCGCACCGATCCAGCCGCCAATGGCGCCTGCGCCGTAAATACAGACTTTCATACGCGCCACCCTGAGTCTTGCCGATCGATCTGACGCACCAGCGCCTGGAACACATCTTCACCCGCGCCATGGTTCGGGTTGAACTGCAGGGCGTCTCGGGTGCATTGGTCGGCAATCGCTTCGGGCACCACGATCGGCTGGCCCATGCTCAGTGTGGCCATTTGGATTTCGCAGGCACGCTGCAAAGTCCAAAGCACCGCAAAGGTTTGCGGCAAGGTGTGCCCCCAGGCCAGCAGGCCGTGGTTGCGCAAGATGATGGCCTGTTTGTCGCCGATGCTGTGCAGCAGGCGCGGCGCTTCATCTGCGTGGATGGTGATGCCTTCAAAGTCGTGATAAGCCACCATGTTGTGCAGCTGCGCACTGTAAAAATTGGTCTGCTGCAAGCCGCCTTGCAAACAGGCCACCGCCACCCCCGCCGTGGTGTGGGTGTGCATCACGCAGTGCGCCCCAGCCAGCCCTTCGTGCACCGCCGCATGCACCGTGAAGCCTGCCGGATTGACGGGGTAGGGTGAGCCATCGAGCTTGCGCCCTTGAACATCGATCTTCACCAGGTTGCTGGCGGTGACTTCGCTGTAGTGCAGACCAAAAGGGTTGATCAAAAAATGCTTGTCACCCCCCGTCACGCTGTCGGGCAGGCGCAGCGTGATGTGGTTGTAGATCATCTCGGTCCAGCCCAGCAGCGCGAACACTCGGTAACACGCGGCCAGCTGCAAACGCGCTTGCCATTCGTCGGGGTGAACACGCGCTTGCAGCGAAGGCACCAAAGGTTGGGGCGTGGGGAACATGTGGAGATCTCCTTAGGGGTTTGAACGTCAGCAGGCAGGTGGCTGGGCTTGGTCCGGGGTCGAGTTGAGTTTTATGTCACCCCGGACTAGATCCGTAGTCCAGTTGACTCTTTTGTCACCCCGGACTTGATCCGGGGTCCAGTGGATGGGCAGCGGGTCAACTGGATGCCGGATCAAGTCCGGCATGACAGATGTATCAGGCATGGCTGGCAGATGTGGCATCAATAGGTGGCGCCTCGGCTGGGTGTCAGGGTGGTGACTTCGGCTTTGAAGTGCGCGGCCAGGTCGGTGGTGTGACGCATCAAAATTTGAGTGTCCAAGCCCACCGCCACGAACAAGGCACCCAGCTGCAGGTACTGCGCAGCCAGTTGTCGATCGGGCGTGAGGATGCCAGGGGCCTTGCCAGCCTTGAGGATGCGGGCGATGGCGTCCGAAATGGCCGCTTGCACTTCGGGGTGTGCGGCGTTGCCCACATGGCCCATGGAGGCCGACAGGTCCGCCGGGCCGATGAACACACCATCGACCCCGGGTGTGGCGGCAATGGCGTCCAGATTTTTCAGCGCTTCGCGTGATTCCACCTGCACCAACAGACAGACCTCTTGGTTGGCCCGCTTGAAGTAATCGGGGTAGTGGCCCCAGCGCGAGGCCCGTGCACCCGCCATGCCACGCACACCGCCCAGGCCATCGTCTTGGGGGTAGCGCATGGCTTGAACCAGCTGCGCAGCTTGCTCGGCCGTGTCCACCATGGGCACCAAGATGTTTTGTGCGCCCAGGTCCAGGTATTGCTTGATGAGCGCCGTCTCGCCCAAAGGCACGCGGCACACCGGGTGGCTGTTGGGATAAGCGGCCAGGGTCTGCAGCTGCGCCTGGATGCTGCGCAGGTCGTTGGGCGCGTGTTCGCCGTCGATCACCAACCAGTCAAATCCGGCCAGGGCGCAAATCTCGGCGGTGTAGGCGCTGGCCAGTCCCATCCACAGGCCAATCTGAGGCTGCTTGTTTTGCAGGGCTTGCTTGAAAAGGTTTGTGGGCGTGTTCATGGGATGTTTCCTCGATTTAAAGGGATGAAGGCTTGCAGCTTGATGGGGGTGGGGTGGCGGCTCGGGCGATGTGGCAAAGCGAAGCGCCTCTGAGCCCGGGCCGCCACCCCGCACCCAACAATCCTCCACCGACGGTCAACGAAG
>JANQXJ010000114.1 GCA_030729445.1 Limnohabitans sp.
CCCCACCGCCGTGACCAAGGCCACCCAGAACAGCGAGCCCTCAAACTGCAGCCACGCAATGGCCATGCCTTTGGACAGCAGCCACAAAATCGGGATGAAAGAGACCAGCGTGAGCACCGCACGCACCAGTCCCAAGCCCAAATTTTCGGTTTGGCGGGCAAAACGCATGCAGTCTTCTTGGATGCGTTGCGAAGCCCCCTCCACCGCTGTGTCGGTGCGCTGCCAGCGCGGCAAATACAGCTCCGTCATGGCCTGTCGCCAACGGAAGGCATAGTGCGAGGCCAGATAAGTCTCGAGGCTGCGCAGTAACATGAAAGGGAATGCGATCCACGCAAACTCCACCATGAAAGCCCAGAATTTCTCCAGGCCGCCCGCCTGCTCAGGCTTTTGCAGCAGGTCATAAAACTCGCCATACCAGGTGTTGAGCTTGACGGTCTGCTGCACCGTGATGAACACCAGAGCCACCAAGACCAACAAACCGCCCCAGGCCCACAAAGCCCAGCGGCGAGAAAGAAAGAAACTGCGGAACATCAGATCTACTTATTCAAGGGTTGACGCTGTCGACCGTCTCGGTCTTGAAGTCTGCGGGCAGCACCACTTCGAGCAACTCCAGATCATCGCTGTGCCCCAGTTCGCGGTGGCGAATCCCAGGCGGTTGGTGCACACAGGAGCCGGCCTCCAGCCGAACCGGACCCTGCCCCTCGTATTCAAACTCGATCCAACCCTTGAGCACATAGACCAGCTGAAACTCGGTGTGGTGCAAATGCGGCTGACTGGAAAATTCATGCCCACCTGCGGCGCGGATCACACTGGCCGTGACACGCCCCTGCGTGGCCTGCTTGAGCCCCAAATCACGGTACTCAAAAAACGAGCGCAAACCACGCTCAAACTGAGCATCTTTGGCGTGCGTCACCACAAAACCTTGTGTTGTCATGGGCATCTCCTGTGAACTTGGCCGAATTGATTTCAACCATCATGGGCATACTAAGGCCAAGTGACCCTTGAATCACAACCCGGGTGAGTTCTCTTGTTGTCACCCCGGGCGAGTTCTCTACCTGTCACCCCGGGCGAAGACCCGGGGTCCATCGCCCTGGCAGCCATGGCATCGCGTGCTGAGAGACATATTCTCAGATCACCTGACCCTTACGAATTCAGGCTCAAGTGGTAAGCATGGTACTTTTGATCACGCGCCCAACCCATGGACTCGTACAAGGCTTGTGCTGGCATGTTTTGCACATCCGTGTTCAAGGACAAGCGCACAGCGCCGAGTTGGCGGGCATGGTCCGCAGCGGCTGTCAACAAGGCTTCGCCAACGCCCAAGCGCCTGGCCGTGGGTGCCACGAACAGATCATTGAGCACAAACACCCGCGCCATCGACACGGAAGAAAAGCTCGGGTACAGCTGGGTGAAACCCACCGCTTGGCCTTGTGACTCAGCCAGCAGCACCACCGATTGCCCATGCTCAAAGCGCGCCTGCAGAAAAATCCGTGCAGCCACGCCATCGCTGGCTTGTCCATAAAACTGGCGATAGCCATCAAACAAGGTGACCACCGCATCGAGGTCGGCCAACACCGCTTGACGGATGGTGATTGAAGTCATGGTTTTTCCTTTTTTACAGCTTGTACGTTGTAGGCTCGCATGCCCGAGGCCACTTGCGAAGCCTCGGTGGTGTCATGCGGGTAAAAGCGGTAACTGGGCGCCACGATGGCCGCGACGGATTGCACTTGGATAACCAACACGCTTTGGATGGTGAAGCGCTGGCCCACCATGGCCAGCAGCGGTTCAGCCCAATCGGTGAATTCCGCATCGTTGGCACGCACCTCGCGCGCGTTGCCTATGAGCTTGAAGCCCTTTTGCACAAAGACATCGACAAAGCTCAAACACACCTGCGAGTGTTGCGCAATGTTGCGCGCACTGATGGGCGAAGCGATGTGGGCCACCACCACATGCTGGTCGTCAGCAATGGCCCAGACCTCTTTGGGCGAGACGTTGGGCTGCCCCCCGGCATCCACCGTAGCCAGCCAGCACAGCACGCTGCTGCGGGCCGCTTCGCGAACGGCGTCATTCAGTGTCTGCATAAACGCTTCAAAAAGCCGAGTTCAAATCAAGGTTTGGACTTGGATGGAGATGCCATCACTTTTGCGCAGCCAAGCAATAAGCCACGATCGCATTGCCATGACCGTGCCCCATGCCGTGCTCGGTCTTGAGCCAGGCCACCATCTCCATGTGCTTCATGCCAGAACACGAATGGAGCAAATCAATCCAATGCGCGATGGGCTGGCCGTACTTTTTCTCAATGGACGGGAAATACGATGCGGGGCCTTTGGGTTTTTCGGGGGTGGTCATATCGGGGGTTTCCTCATTCACGCTGGTGCAGCGGCTATTGTCGCCACCCCATCCAACTTCAGTGGCGTCTGAGCCACTTGCCGGATCGGATACGGGCTGTCATCGCAACTGTACTTTCGGGCTTGATTTTCCCCCGAGGCCAAATCCAGCCACATGTGAACTTTGGATCGGTCACCGTCAGGGGTTCAAACAGCCATGGGCTCCTTCCCAAAGGGCACAAAGCCCAGACTTGGGTACCGCCTCATCACCCCAATCTCTGCGCCAGAAGATCAATACTTGCACTGGATCGAGTTGTGAGCGATCACCAGTTTGTTCTCAAATTGGGCCGATTTCTCCCGCCGGGTTTTGACGGTGCACGCGGTGGACTGGACGGGCACATGATGGGTCTCAACGGTCTGGGTGCCCGCGTAAGCGCAGACAAATGTCATGTCATCTCGCGAACGAAAAGCATAGTTAGCGGTCAGCCTTTCGCCTTCGTAAATACGTTCTTTGGTACTGCTTGCAGGGGCCTGGCTGGCGTTGTCTGAGACATTGCCTTCGAACATCGTGATGCTCGTCAATGGAAAGGTGTTGCCACCGGCCTTGATGACTTCGGAGCATGCAGTGTAAGAGGCCTGCGCTTGGAGAGCGCAGCAGGACAGGGCGACGGCCAAGATGGTAATTTTTGTGTTGTTCATGAAAAGTTTCTTTCAAAAAATGCGGGATAGTCTGTTTCCAGAGATTCACGCCCTCGAGGGGCGAATAAAGTACAAGACTTCGCCGGATATATTACTTCTAAAGTAAAGTTATTTAGCTTTTATAAGCATCAATAAATTAACATTTTGTAATAAAACCATAGGGTTTTTTGAGCAGCAGTGATGCGCCATGTTTCCTTTCTGGGTCATCGGCTTGCACAGCGCCTTTGAATTGAACCTGCCGCCGTTCAGGTCAGACCTGGCCTTGCAGGCCATGGCAATGGGCATCGCTTTCAGGCGGTGACGATCCAACCTTCAAGCGGATCACACGGCGGCAGGCCGTATTGCGGGTGCCCTGCTTCGTGCTCCTGCTGCGCCCAAGCCGCTTGCATCAGGCACAGGGTGGCGTCGAGGGTGTCGCCGCTGGCGTCATCGGCCAGGCGGCCCAGGAGGGCGTTGCTGGCCACCAGGCGCAGGCCCAGTCGGGTTTGGCCGCGCTCCAGTGCGCTCAGCAATTCGCGCCGGGCCAGCAATCGCTCAGGCGTTTGTTTGGCTTTGTCGTCGCTTTTGTAGCTGGTGTTGCCCAACACCTCACGCGCCAGCAAACCGGGATAGGCCTCCAGCGCCACGCGGCGCACGTCGCCTGCCTGCAAGCCGGGCAGGTGCACACCCGCTTGGCGCAACAAGGGCACGCCTGCGTGCAGCATGTAGGCCACGGGCGGATTGACCCATTTCATGGACGGGCTGGAGCCTGCGGGCCGGTCGGCTGCGCGGTGCGCGAACTTGCCGCCCACCGGGCGAGCGTTGCAAAACGCTGCAAACTGCTCGCGAATTTGAGGGCGATCCAGTGCGCAGTAATGGTCCATGCAGGCGGACCAGTCGGTGGGCCAAGCCAGGGTCTCGACCAGTTCACGCGGCAGGCCAAAAGGCAGATCAAAGCCGCCCACCCAGTCGGCAGGCTGGGCCAGCCAATCGCCAAAAGCGTTCAACGTTTCAAAGGTCTGCAGGGCTTGCAGCTGCACCCTGCCCTGCCGGGCCTGGCCCTGCGCCAGCACGATGGGTTTGCGTTTGGAGGGGCTGCTGGAAAAGTCGCAGCCAATCAATGAAACTGAGTTCATGTCACCACCCCAAGGCCATCACGCCTGCGGCGATCAGCACGGCTCCGGCAATACGCAGACCCCTGTCCTTTTCGCCCAGCAGATGTCCGCCCAGCAAGGCGGCAAACAGCATGGACACTTCACGCGCGGGGGCCACATGCGACAGCGGCGCCACCTGCAGGGCATACAACACCAGCACATATGACACGGGGCTGAAAATACCCACCACCAGTGCGTAGCGTCGCTGCTGCAACCACAGCGCCCACACGGCCGGGCGGTCGCGCAGCAAAGTTGGCAGCAAGAAAAGCAAGCGCGCCAGATTGCCAAAATAATCCACCAGGATGGGCGACATCAGCGCCACCTTGACGGCATAGCCATCGACCACGGTGTAGCTGGCGATGAACAGGCCTGTGACGCCACCATAAAAAATGCCGGTGCGCACTCGCGCTTTCTTCTCCGGGTCTTGCGCGGCCTGCCAAAGGCCCGGGCCGCCCGCAATCAAAAACACGCCCCCCACCACCCCCAAGATGCCAAAGAGGCCGAGCGAAGAAATTGGCTCGCCCAGGAAAAAAATCGCCACCAACGACGACCGGAGTGGCCCCGAGCCCCTGGCCAGCGGGTAGACCACCGTGAGGTCGGCCTTGCGGTAGCCCCGCAGCAACACGATGAAATAAACAATGTGCAGCAAGGCACTGGCCAGCACCAGGCTCCATTCCAGCAGACCCCAGGCGGGCACTTGCTGCCAGCCCACCCACAGGCCCACGGGGGCCCAAAAC